>CAJXDX010000109.1 GCA_913052275.1 uncultured Pseudomonadota bacterium
GATTTTTATTTTGCTTTGGGAATTTCTGGGGCAATTCAGCATTTGGCAGGTATGTCCGGATCAAAAGTCATAGTGGCAGTTAATAAAGATCCGGAAGCTCCGATTTTCAAAGTTGCTGATTATGGAATAGTTGGAGATCTTTTCAAAGCCGTGCCAGTTTTAAGAGAGGAAGTAGGCAAACTCAAGGAATAGCCTGCACAGAAGGCCTGAACTCATCACTGCAAATTGACTGAAATAACTATCCACATTACCTTTTATAAACAAAAAAATGTGTTATTGAAGCACAATTTCCCAATTAATACGGAGTATTGAATATCCAGAATTTGCAAAAATTCTATAAACAGTGAGCAAAATGAAAACACAATATAGAGCTGTGGTAATCGGAGGGGGCATAGTAGGGTCAAGCACATTGTACCACTTGGCAAAAATGGGTTGGAAGGACGTGGTATTGCTGGAGAAAAACGAGTATACCTCAGGATCCACATGGCATGCAGCAGGATTGCTGCCACTTTTTAATATGAGTTACAGTGTTGGCAAAATTCATAAATACAGCGTTGACTTATACCAAGGACTTGAAGCAGAAACAGGCCAGCCTGTAAGTTTCCATAAAACCGGGAATCTGCGGCTGGCCAGGAATCAGGAGAGGATGGATGAATACCGAAGATACTGTGGAACAGCTTCCACAATAGGCGTACCGTTTGAAGTGATTGGTCCTGATGAAATCAAAAAACTTTGGCCGTTTGCAAAAGTTGAAGATCTTGTGGGAGCACTTTATCATCCTGATGACGGTCATGTTGCTCCGGTTGATGTCACTATGGCACTGCTTAAAGGGGCCAGAACAAATGGTGCTGAAGCTTACACAGATATAGAAGTTACTTCCATTTCACAGAAACCTAATGATGAATGGGTTGTAAGTACAAACAAAGGTGACATAACATGTGAAGTTGTAGTGTCTTGTACTGGAAATTACGCACGACAAACAGGACGCATGGTAGGACTTGAACTGCCTGTTGTACCTGTTGAACATCAATTCATTGTCACTGGACCTATTCCTGAACTGGTTGAATATAACCGCAGCGGCAATCCGGAAATGGCAGTTTTGCGTGAAAGCGACGCCTCGTATTACATGCGTCAGGAAGCAGACGGGCTGATACTTGGACCATATGAAAAGGGCGCACCGTGCTGGGCACTTGACAGTGTCCCCGAAGGATTCGGACAAGAACTGTTGCCTCCGGACCTTGAACGTCTTGAGCCTCATATCATTGCTGCAGGAGAACGTGTCCCATTGTTTGAAACAGCAGGAATAAAAGATCATATCAACGGACCAATCCCCTATACACCTGATGGCAATCCAATGGTAGGACCGGCCTGGGGATTGAGAAATTTCTGGATTTCAGAAGGACATAGTTTTGGCATAACAGCAGCAGGAGGGTCCGGAAAGCATCTGGCTGAGTGGATAATTGAAGGTTCTCCAAGCATTGATATGATGGGTGTTGACCCAAGACGGTTCAGTGCTGAGCAATCTACCCGTGATTTCATCAAGGCCAAAAACGAGGAGTGTTACGAACACGTATTTATAATACATTATGATTTTGAGGAAAGACCTGCAGCACGTCCTGCCAAAACAAGTCCGGTTTATGAACGTCATAAATCACTTAATGCTGCATTTGGACAGCGTTACGGTTGGGAACGTCCAAACTGGTTTGCTCCTGAAGGTACAGAGCCTTTAAATAAATACAGCTTCCACACGCGTCGTACAAACTGGTTCGAAAAAGTAGGTGAAGAAGTGCGGGCGGTACGGGAAAAAGTTGGTCTGCTGGATTTAACACCGTTCACCAAACACGAAATTTCAGGGCCAGGAGCAGAGGAATATTTAAACAAAATGGTTGCAAACCGACTCCCCTCCAAGCAGGGAGGAACAGTTTTGGCTCACGCATTAACCGAAACAGGAGGTGTAGAATCAGAGTTCACCATAACCCGAGAAGCAGACAAGTTTTTTGCAGTCAGTTCCGGAGCAGCGGAACGTCACGACCATGATGTTCTGCTGCGTACTATGCCTCGTGACGGAAGCGTAGCTCTGAAAAACACAACTCTTGATTATGGAACATTGGTGGTTTGTGGACCTCGTTCCCGTGATTTACTGTCAAAAATTACAGACGCTGATATGTCCAAAGAGGCCTTCCCATGGCTGACAACACAACGTATTACAGTTGCTGGCGTACCTCTTTTAGCAATGCGTGTAAATTTTGTAGGCGAGCTTGGATGGGAATTGCATCATCCTATTGATCAACAAATCCAGTTGTTTGATGCAATTGTTGAGGCAGGGAAAGAATTTGGTTTAACGCATTTCGGCATGTATGCCATGGAATCAATGCGCTTAGAAAAATCGTATCGCATGTGGGGTGCTGATTTGACGCGTGAATATTCAATTTTAGAAGCAGGTTTAGACAGGTTTGTACAATTCAAAAAAGATGATTTTGTTGGCAAAAAGGCACTGCTTGAGCAAAAAGAAGCTGGAGTTACACAGGAATTCATCACCCTGGAAATAGACGTAACTGATGCCGATGCAATGGGCAGTGAGCCTGTTTTCCTTCCCGGTAATTCCGCTTCATCGGGAGAAATGATTGGACGTGCCACTTCCGGATGCTTTGGTCACAGCATCGGGAAAAGCCTTGCTCTGGCTTATGTCAAAACAGGTTACGGTGAGACAGGAACCGAGCTGGAAGTTGAAATACTTGGTGAACGCCGTCCTGCCCGGGTAATTAATGAATCCCCCTGTGATCCGGAAAATAAGAAATTGCGGGCCTGACGCCCATTGACTTGAATATTTCTTCTTCAAGCTTCTCTTATACTTCCATCATAATTTCCTGAAATATGCCATTAGAGACCTGGCTGGCCTACACTTTTGTGACAGCAACTTTTTTGCTGATTCCCGGGCCCACCATTCTGCTGGTGATCAGTTACTCCCTGATACGCGGCAGACAGGCAGTTTTTGCTCTTGTTTTGGGGGTAGGGCTGGGAGATGTTGCAGCAATGATACTTTCATTCATAGGAGTGGGAATGCTGTTGCAGACAGTTGCAACCGCATTTCAATTTCTTAAATGGATCGGTGCCGCATATTTGATATGGCTGGGGATTAGAATGTGGCGCAGTGCCTCAGAATCACTGGAATTGTTAGAAAATGCAGATAATAAGGTATGGCATGCAATTGTGGCAAATGCATTCATAATAACAGCACTTAATCCAAAAAGCATAGTATTTTTCCTGGCTTTTTTACCCCAGTTCATAAATTCTGAAAAACCTTTTATACCTCAGTCCCTGATTTTGGGGTCAACTTTCTTGGTACTTGCAATTCTATCTGTGCTTTTCTATTCTCTGCTTGCAAGCTACACAGGGCAGCAGATGCGACTTTCTCTTATACATCGATGGACAAATCGAATTGGAGGATGTTTGTTGATTGGCGCGGGAGGAATGATTGCTTTCAACTAGTGAATTCAAAAAAATTTACTGCTTTTAATATGTTTTACACTCATCTTTTTTTTGTTCAGCAGTTCATAAATGATTCACTATAATACAATTTTAATTGGTGATGCTGCACTAAACATAAAAAACAGAGTCATAATCAATTACGTGTGAAGTCAGGCATGATAGACTAGTGCCATAGAAAAGCACTGGTTTTTTTGCCTGCTACAAAACCCTCAAACGCAAGTTTTGCGGGAGATTCACACATTCCCATGCATATATGAAGAGGCAGCAAGTGTTCTTCCCTGGGATGACAATATCTTGCAAATGGGGCATTAATCCAGTCTATCAGTCTTGTTTCCCTCTCAGATGCCGAAAGCCCAGGATTTGTACATGTTTCAATAAGCCATTCTTCAAACTGCTCGTTCTTATGATCTTCATTAGAGCTGCCTGACATTAAGGCTTTCATGTTATGAAACGAAAAACCTGAACCGATGATAAGTATGTTTTCATGTCTCAATTTTGATAAAGCCCTGCCTATTTTTATATGAGACCCAGAACTTAGACTGTTTAAAAGAGACAACTGCAGACATGGGATATTTGCTTCCGGATACATTATTTTTAATGGAACAAATACACCATGATCAAATCCTCGCTCATCATCTAATTTTGCCTCAATACTGTCTGCCTGCAAGAAATCATATATTTTTTCTGCAAGTTCCGGATTCCCTACCGCTGGATACTCAATGGCATACGCTTGATCAGGGAATCCATAATAATCATATATTAATGACGGATTTTTCCCGCTTGTTATTGTCGCTATTTCTTCTTCCCAATGGGCACTGATAATCAGGATTGATGAGGGGAAACCAAGGACAGGAGTAATTTCTTTAAGAAAACTTACCAAAGTCTGATGATTTAAATTTCCAAGCAAGGGTAACGGACCGCCACCATGAGGAATAAATAAAACAGGACAAAGTTCATTGCTATTTTGCATTTTCCCTTTGGAATTCTTATTTTAATTCCTGACGCTGACTGACAATAGCAAGCCATGGCTGATGTTCCCTAGGCTTTCCTGAAGGACGATAGTAATGGTCTATTATTTTGAATCCACTTTGCTTGAGATAGATCTCACTTACCTCAAATTCCATGTAATGGCCATAACGTTGCCCCTGCCAACCCTCTATATTACCTCTTGGATTAGAAGAAAATAAAATCCCTTCTTTTCTTAATGCACAGTGTAATTCTCTTAAAACCCTTGGAAGTTCGAGGCTTGGTACATGAAACAATGAAGCATTAGCAAAAATTCCATCGAAACTGTTATCTTCAAGTTCAAGATGTAAAAATCTTTGATGTAGAATCGGACAGTTGCTTAATTGCTGAGTCATTTTGCAAAATTCTTTGCTGCCATCCAACCCAGTAGGCCTGTGCCCCATTTCTTTAAAGACATTTACATCACGTCCTGGTCCACATCCAAAATCAAGAATGTCCAGTTTCTTCTCTTTGGGAAGCGCACCAAGAAAGGCCGCTATATTTTGACTTACATCGTGATCCTTTGTTCCAACTCTAAAAGACTCTGCGTTGTTCTCATAATGCGCAATTGTGAATTTTTCTATTTCTTCCAGATCAACATGGGAATTATTTATCGGCATCAAAAAACTTTACACTTCCTACGGTTTTTTAAATTAAGAGTAAATATGATTTTTTTCTTTAATTAATTCGACTGACTTCGCAGAAAGCCTCGTTACAACAAACTGCGTTTAAACTAAAACTAGAATTTAAATAATTTATAATGTTAATTAACAAACACTAAGAATCAACATTTTACTAAATTGAATATTTATTCTTAAAGTTCTTTGTCAGCTTTTGCTGCAAAGATAAAATCACTTTCTGTTAATCCATCTATTTTGTGAGTCCAAATTGTCAATTTGACTTTTCCCCATGCCAGGAAAATATCGGGATGATGACCTTGATTTTCAGCAAGTTCTCCAACTTTAATCGTAAAATCAAGAGCCTCTTTAAAATTTTTAAATGAATATTCTTTTTCCAGATGGTGTTCTTTAATTATCTTCCAATTGTTCTTTAATTTTTCCAGTAAATCATCCAGTTTCTCACCTTTCAATGGGGGAACCCCGCCTTTGCAGGGAATACAAGTTTTTTTTGCCAAATCACTCATAATAAATCACTTATTTTATATTTGATTAGTAATAATTCCTTAACAGGAGAATGGTAAATGTTTAAATGAATATTCCAGCCAGTAATTAGAGTTCTATCTCCATAGCAGGCAGGAACACATATTTTCACCGGACAGAAGCCCGTCTTTCAGTCATTATCTTATCAGAAAAATCTTTCCAAACACACCTGGAGCTTGGCAAAAAATGATGCACCAGCCAGCTGAGAATGTATATCTCATGAACTAAAGGCAAACAAGACACTTATGTTGTTGATAATCTGAGATTATGCTTTCAAAAGAACTAGTTAGCCTGCTGACGGGGAATCATTGGAAAAGGCTTTAATTCTGCTTTCAAGTATAGAGGATGTGCAGGCTCACCAGACTTATTCATTTGAATAAAATGTAATTGATCTAATGAGGACAAAAA
>CAJXDX010000110.1 GCA_913052275.1 uncultured Pseudomonadota bacterium
TTCCGGCACCTTCTTCATGTCGCGTCGATATTAACTTCGGTTTTTCCGACCCATAAAAAGCATCCAGGGCTGCAAGAAAACTTTCACCGGGGACGCAAAACACGTATTCGATATTGCGGGCCTTAATGGCCTCAAAAATTGTTTCTGCAACTGTCATTTTTCAGAAATAACTTTGATGAATAATTTGCATCAGTTTTTATAGCAGTCTCGCTGTTAATATAAAATTTAAACAGAGTTCATGTATGCCGAAAAAAACAAAAACCAACCGGCTGATAATTAAAAAGGATAACCTACAAAAAAAGTTGTCTGCCCGCCTTCCCTGCCGTAACCGCGGTCGATTCGGACAATCACGTTATTAAACAGGAACCTAGTTCCTGCTCCATACGAATTCTTCATGTTTTTCCAGATGCTGCCTTTGTCGGGAGATACTGTACCCTGTTCGTAGAAAAAGGCTATCTGAATTCCGGCAAAGGTTCCTTTTTCAAGTATAAAGTTGAAGGCATTCTGCACTTCATGCGCGTACCAACGAAATTCTGCTCCTCGAAAATTTGTGTAACTGTCATAAAAACGATTTGTAGGGTAGCCGCGCAGCCTGTTGGTTCCTCCAAGTGAAGTTGCCCGCCCGTTTTCCGCTTCAGCCAGCTGTCTGGCATGAAGTTCATCCAGAATTGCCTGGCACCCGGGTTTTGCTGTGCTGTCGCATATAAACTGGCTTCGATCAACAGTCCCTTTTTGGAGCACGGTTGAAGAGCCGAAAAACTGGTTCAAAACCAGCACACCCTTGTTTTCATCTAAAACGGGAATGTAGCCTGTCAGGTTAAAATCCTCCTGATAATATTCTGAGTTTCCTGCTCTTGTTGAAGGCTGCGCCCACTTTTCATACTGAAAACGATATCCGATTCTCGGGTCACGTCGATTGTCAGTATCATCCAGGTAGAGTCCGACACGGTAGCCCCTCGGACTTTCTATGATCCCAGCATCCTGGGCACTGTAGAATGTCCCGTTTGGATCAACCAGGCCATACGGTTTCACGCTGGCGTCGCTGTACCCGTAATATGCCTCAAGCTGATTATCATAAATATTGACAGACAGTTCTCCACCTGATGCATCAACATGGCTGGCCAGAAGATAATACATGCTTTCCCTGTCAGAATCTATTCCCCGCTGTCCTTCAGGCCATCCGGCGTTGCGGATTTTTGTTGAGAACCAGGTTAGGGTGAGGTGGTCGGTAAAGAGGGGGATATCGAAAATTGAGAGAATATCTATCTTGAAATCGTCGTCAAAATATTCTGCTTTTCCTCTCAGGCTGACTGCAGTGATGTCAGAATCAGTTCCTCCAATCGAGGAAACAGTGGCTCCCAGTCCGTAAAAATCCTGCACTCCGGGAATGCTGCCCACTACAGGATACACAAACCATGAAATTTCAGGCTCAGGTGTCTTGCGTCTTTCAAATAATAGAGCGTGAACTGAAGTGTGTATACTTAAGTATGCAAGCAGGAAAACAAGGAACATCCTCGAAAGTTTAGTCATTTAAAAAAATGCTCCCAGAGTCTCAGCCTGAGGTCATTATGAACTGGGTCATTCCCATGCAGTTATGGTAATGCGGTCTGTAACGTTCAGTGTCGTAGAAACGCTCAACGTCTATCTTTTTCTCATATTCTGTCACCACTTCAAAAGGTACATGATCATACCGCCCGTCTTTCAGGCAAACCATTCTTCCGCTCTTTCCATCCATAATAAGGTCAATCGCAAGGTTCCCGTAGACCATTGGGACAATCGAGTCTATTGCGTCCGGATGCCCTGACCGAGTCATGTAGCTCATCCTCTGATTAATGGTACTGATGCTTTCCCCATTGCTGTATTTTGGCGCACGTTTCTGCAGTTCCGCACAGACAAGGTCGCCGATTCCACCCAGTTTTTTATGACCATATGCATCGGTATCCTGATTTGAAAAAGTCATTTCTCCGCCTTCAAACATTGCTCCTTCTGAAACCAGCACAACAGAATAATTGCTGTCATTATCCCTGCGATCTTTCATCAGCAATTCAGTCAGCCTTTCAATATCGAATTTATGTTCAGGAATCACACAGCGGTCTGATGCACCTGCCATGGCAGGGACCAGTGCAGTATAGCCGGCATATCGCCCCATCACTTCAATCACCATCAGCCTTTCATGCGAACCTGCACAGGTACGCAGCTGATGAGTGAATTCTATGGTTCTTGTCACACAGGTACTGAAACCGATGCAGTAATCTGTACCGGGTACATCGTTATCCATGGTCTTGGGAATTCCTATGCAGTGTATGCCTTCCTTGTGCAGGCGCAGGCCATAGCTGAGGGTGTCATCCCCTCCGATCGGCACCAGGTATTCAATTCCGAGGTACTCCAGGTTTTTTATGATTTCATCTGTCAGATCATTTACATCTTCGCTGTAATTATCAAGCAAGAATTCGGGTACATTCTTTTTGGCAACTTTACTGGGTTTGGTGCGTGAAGTATGCAGAAACGTACCCCCTGTCCGAGCAATTTTCTGCACATTCCCTTCGTCCAGGACCTGGCAGTACTTCTGGTCTTCAAGAGCTTTGGAGCGGTCTATATTCATGATGCCCTCCCAGCCGTTGCGCAGCCCTACCATTTTGTATCCGTTGCGATTTGCTCGAATGGTTGCAGCACGAATTGCCGGATTCAGTCCGGGAACATCACCCCCTCCTGTAAGAATACCGATTGTTCCTTTAACCTTTGTCATTTTACTCCTTGATTTAAAGTTTTTTGATACAGTGCCGAGTATTTTTCCGCTGCAGCAGTCCATGTAAAGCGCTGTTTCATGGCACGCTCGATCATTTTCCTGAAACGCGCAGGTTTCCTGTAGAATATCTTCACTGCGAAATCAACCGCTTCTGCGACCGCCTCCGCATTCGGATCTTCAAAAATGAATCCGTTGCCTTTCTGCGAGTTTTCCTGATAATTTATCACAGTGTCTTTCAATCCGCCCACATTTCTCACAATTGGAAGTGTCCCGTAGCGCAAACTGTACATTTGATTCAGCCCGCAGGGTTCATACAGCGAAGGCATTAAATACAAATCGCTGCCTGCTTCGATAAGGTGTGCCAGATAATTATCGTGACCGTTTTTCCAGCCAAGCTTTTCAGGAAACTGCTCCTTCAGTTTATCAAAAGAACTGGCAATCCAGAGTTCTCCGCTGCCCAGAATTATCAGCTGAACTTTTAAGCGCAGAATGTCCTGTAAGGCAGGAATCAGGTACTCAAACCCTTTTTGCCAGGTCAAGCGGCTGACCATTCCTATCACAGCAACTTCTGATGACTCCGGAAGTCCAAAAGTCTGCTGCAGCTTTTGTTTACAGACCTTTTTTCCTGCCAGGTCATTGATACTGAAACATTCCGGAAGGTTTGGATCTGACTCAGGATTCCACTCCTCATAATCACATCCATTCAGAATTCCTGAAAAGGCATTACCTTTATCGGCGTAAATCTCGTGCAGGCCATGACTTCCCAGTGGTGTTTTCAATTCTTCCGCGTATCCCTGACTGACGGTATTGACCTGGTCAGCAAATGAAATACCCCCTTTGAGCAGGTTCAGCTGCCCATGATCTTCAAAAATTTCCGGTACAATGAATTTGTCATAAATATCCAGTGAGTTGCTGAACCTTCCGGGGACATTGCCCTGGTATCCGGAATTGTGAACAGTCAGAACGGAGCTGCTCACCAGTAATTCAGTGCCCGCTTCCTGTTCCTGAAACAGGTAATACGGAATAAGCGCAGTGTGCCAGTCATTGGCATGAAAAATATGAGGGATCCATTTCAGTGCCCTGCACAGCTGCAGTGCTGATTTTGAGAAAAAACCGAACCTTTCAGCATTGTCCGGATATTCAAGCATCCCGTCATCGTAATATCCGCTCCTGAAAAAATAATCCTCGTGTTCAATGAAATAAACCGGAACAGTTACAGTTTCACCTTCAACTGTTCCCTGCATTTCCAGCTCACGAACCGCACAGCGGATTTCCTCACCGCCTAATGGAACACCCAGTGATGGGATCAGTATCCTGGTATCATGATTTTCAGGAATTGAACGATAGAATGGTGTGACAATACGGATATCGTGACCCTGCTGTTTTAAATGCAGAGGCAAAGCCCGGGATACATCTGCAAGTCCGCCGCTCTTGGAAAAACCTTCAACCTCAGTCGCCGCGTAAATAATGCGGAGTTTTTCAGACAACTTTTGCCCCTTTTGGAATCACCACGATACCGCTTTCGGTGACTTTAAATTTTTTTCTGTCCTTCTTGAGGTCATAACCGATTTCTGCACCTGGAGCGATATTCACATGCTTGTCAATGATGGCCTTTCTTACTTTTGCTCCCCGCCCGATTTCAACATAGCTCATTATTACTGACTGGTCCACGTGTGCGTAACTGTGTATTCGAGCACTGTAGCCCACAACAGAATTTTCCACGTGGGATCCGCTGATAATAGTGCCCGTGCCGATCATTGAATTGATGGCGTGCCCAGTACGGTGCTCACTGAAATGCACAAATTTAGAGGGTGGAAGTGGGGGATTGTAAGTCAGCACAGGCCAATTTCTGTTGTAAAGGTTGAATTGCGGATCTATTCCAACCAGATCCATGTTTGTTTCCCAGTAAGTGTCAAGTGTCCCCACATCTTTCCAGTAGCCTTTTTCCATCTCTTTAACACCGGGAATGTAGTTGCGGCTGAAATCGTAAACATAAACTTCACCACCGGAATACATTTCGGGCAGGATGTTCTGGCCAAAATCATGGGCGGATTTTTTATTCCTCGAATCTTTCCTGAGCTGTTCAACAAGCTGCTTTCTTTCGAAAATGTAGTTACCCATTGATGCAAGCACATAATCGGGATTTCCAGGAATTGTTCTGGGAGCCTTTTTAGGTTTTTCAACAAACCCGGTCATCCTCCACTCTTCATCAACTTCAATGATTCCGAATTTACCTGCATCCATTACCGGTACGGGAATCGCGGCTACAGTCAGCACAGCCTTGCGCTTGAGGTGAAATCGCATCATCTGCCTGATATCCATGCGGTAAATGTGATCTGCACCAAAAATACAGATTTGATCCGGATCTTCATCCTCAATCAGGTTCATATTCTGGTAAATTGCATCAGCAGTTCCCGCATACCACTTTTTGCCGGTCCGCATTTGTGCCGGCACCGGGTCAATAAATTGTTTTGCAATTCCGGATGGCATGCGCCAGCCTTCACGCAGGTGCTGCATTAGTGAATGTGACTTGAACTGAGTCAGCACAAATATTTTCAATAACCCTGAATTTACGAAATTGCTGAGCACAAAATCGATAATTCTGTAATTCCCTCCGAAAGGAACTGCAGGCTTTGTTCGAACCGCGGTCAAAGGCTTGAGCCTTGAACCTTCCCCGCCTGCAAGGATCATTGTCAAAACATTACTCATTGAAGCTTTTTTCTACCTTTGCAAAAATGGTTGTTTATGATATTTTTTCTATCAAAAACTGTTGTGGAGGGCGTCTGAAATCCACTCAATTATCTCATTTTAAATGTCCTGTAACAAGCAAATATGAAAAAAGTCTTTCCGGTCAAACGGCTGGATGCCGCCCGTTTTTCCTTTCCTGCATCTCAATGCTTCAGCATCAAAAAAGAAAGATTTTTCAAAGTAATGGTTTTCACATTTAAAGCTGATGAACGGCTGCTGAAAGATAATGACTCATTTTGTGCAGGAACAGAAACAGGCCATTCATTTGCTGAAACTGGCCTTGCGGCAGCACATTCTGCAGTATGAATTTTTCTTCTATACCAAAAACCATTTCCAGGCAGTGGAAGCAGATATCGAGCTTTGAATTTACACGGCTGCGTCTGCTGGACGCGGATTCATCTGTCATGCTGCTGACCTCGCTTATCGTGGGAATCTGTTCAGGTGTGGGTGCGGTTCTATTCCGTCACCTGATTGACTGGCTGCAGAATTTAGCCTACCAGGATATTTCCGGACTGATGCAGGAATACTACCCTCTGCATT
>CAJXDX010000111.1 GCA_913052275.1 uncultured Pseudomonadota bacterium
CCAGCGAGGCTGATTTAGTGTTGGTACCAAGTAAGTAGGTCCGTCTGGTCCAAGATAGCGCACTGCCATTTTTTCACCTATTTCTACCCATTTCCCTTCAACTACGCTTTCTTCAACTAGTTCAGCAACTCCTTCACACAAAATTTTTTCCATAGTCTGGTCATCGTCAATTACCCAACTGCAACGGGGATCATTTTTTAAGTATTCAGCCCATTTTGAACGGCCTCTTGGAATTACCCAGTAACACCCGTTGACACAGTCGCAACCAGATCCTTTTTCGCAGTTACTCTTTTTTTCCCACTGATGCCAACATGGCACAACGAATGGATCACCATTGGGTTTCAAGCACGCTAACCTAAGTGTGTAGCCCTTATTTAGAAAAATTTCCATTTCTTCGTTGCTCATCTTACCTATAGGTTTTTTATGCTCATCATTGGCGTATTTTTCTTTCATAAATCACTCCTTAAACTTTAATTTATTTTGCTATATTTGCAACTAATAATACAAATAATAAAATAAATCCATCTCAATGAAGACTCTGACAAATTATTTGTATTGACAATTAATTTTTTTAATATATTATACACGCTATTGCAATAATGCAATAATTAATTTTTAAATAAACTAGAGGAGTTTTTATGAATATTCAATATAAATTCAAATCCACTTTGCAAGTATATCTAGCTTTAATGATACTAACTATTGGATTCACAGCTCAGGGAGCAGAAGAATTTACTCAGGAGGAAATTAATTCATCACCTTATCTACAAAGTGTTCTAAAACGTAAAGGAGAACAATATGACACATCCAAATTTCGTAAACCAGGTCCTTACAGAATTGCTATTGCGGCGCAAGGAACTAGCAATTCTTGGTCAGCACTCTTTGATGAACATGCCAACTGGTATACTGAGGAATTAGGAAAAGAAGTTATAAGTGAACTTTTGTATGCAGACGCACAAGCTTCTGCAGATAAGCAGGTTCCACAGGTCGAAGACCTGCTCGCACAGGAACCTGATGCATTGATACTTGTACCAATGGGTGCAGCAGCTCTATCCGCTCCAGTTGAACGTGCAATGGCTCAAGGTGTTCCAGTCATCCTTTGTGCTAGTGCCGTAGAAACTGATAATTTTGTAACAGAAGTAGGCACTAATCTTTATGCAAGTGGTGCTGGACTGGCAAATTATATGGTTCAAAAGCTTGGTGGAAATGGGAAAGTCCTAATGATGACTGGGATTCCTGGGACAAGCACATCAGACGTAATGGAGGCCGGAGGAAAGGCAGTTTTTAAAAAGTATCCTGGAATCGAAGTGATTGCCGAGCAACCAGGAAACTGGTCAACGGCTGAGGCGAAACGTATTATGGAGACTTGGTTAGTCAAGTACGGTGACAGTATTGACGCCATTTGGTCTGGAGGTGCTCAAATGTCTCAGGGAATTGTAAGTGCATATCTAGACAAGGGTATGAAAATCCCTCCAATTGGTGGTGGCGAATTCGCAACTGGTTTTTTGAGACAGGCTATTGAAAATGATCTAGATTATGGAGCTTGGCAGTATCCTAATGCTATGGTGGTCCTCTGTATGGATGCGGCCGTAAATATTTTACGTGGTCGACTAGTTCCTCGATTTATCGATTTTGTCGATCACATTCCAGATACCGGAACTTTTTCCGATTTAGAAGGACGTAAATATTTTAACAAGGAATGGAGTGACGATGTATTTGGCCCCATTCTATTTCCAACTGAAAGGCTCAAGAAACTCGGTTATTTGAGAAAATAAACCAATCATACTTATCCTTAGATAACTTTATCAGTGAAACAAGATTGTTCGAGTAATGCTAAATTTTGAGGCAGGGTAGTTATAACATATTTAATCAATACCGAAAAGTATTTAAAAAAATATGAAGCTAACTAGCGACATTTATGTTGTGGGTGGTGGATACTACGGATTCAACATATCTGGAAGACTAGATTGTCATGTTTATGTGATTAACAGTGGAACAGAGCTTGCGATCGTCGACCCCGGTTGTGGAATAGATCGTGATTTTAAAGCAATACTTGCCAACATCCGAGATGACGGTCTAGATCCAAAAAGAATTCGAAAGATCCTCGTCACCCATTACCATTGTGACCATATTGGCGCAGCAGCAGAAGCCCGGGGATGTCTTGATGCAGAAATGTATGCCTCAAAAATTGTGGCACCCAATATAAGAGAGGGAGACGAGAAAGCCGCTTCACTGGATGTAGGCAAAGCAGTAGGTTTCTACCCTCAAGATTTTGATCTTAAACCCTGCGAAGTTGATGTTGAATTGTCAGAGGGAGATTTGGTCAGAATTGGAAACATGACAATGGAAATATTTGAAACTCCAGGTCATTGTGAAGGGCACCTTAGTTTTCTTCTGAGTGGCGGAGAGAGGAAATACCTCTTCGGTGGAGACATGGTCTTCTGGGGAGGACGAATACTACTGCAAAACATTCATGACTGCAAAATCAATGATTATGCCGAATCTATTTTCAAGATTGAAAAAAAAGATTTTGATGCCTTGCTTCCAGGTCATTTACAGATATCCTTGTCTGACGGGAAAAGTCATGTACAGAAAGCAGGAGATGCTTTCCGAAAACTTGGGGTTCCCCAAAATTTATTATAGAATTTAAAAACATTAGTGTACCGAATAACTTTCCCCCTAACGGTTCTCCATTTTATGAAGCGAAACAGCGGCTACAAAAATAAGCCCCTTAATTAATCCGCTATAAAACTGGCTAACACCAAGTATAACTAACAGGTTGTCAGTAAATGTAAGTAATAATACTCCTCCCAATACACCTATAACCGTGCCACGTCCCCCAAATAGGCTTGTACCTCCTATTACTACTGCGATGATTACGTTTAGTTCTAGTCCGTTTCCAATCACCGGGTCTCCCACTCCCATCCTCATCAGCCAAAGTAATCCCGTAGCAGCAGCTAGGACGCTGCAAAGTGAATAAACACCATACCTTACTCTCTTAACTGAAATGCCTGACAACTGTGCCACAGACAGATTTCCTCCAATGGCATAAATATGTTTCCCAAATATTGTCTTGTTTAGTAGGAACATCATCATGAGGATAAGTATAATAAAGAAAAAAATAATGACGTAGATTCCAGCAATTTTCTCGCTGTAAAGCATTAGAAAATCCCTACTTGCCCTACCGATAGGTTTGGTAGTGATTGATAGAGAAATACCCTTAAGAATGAAGAGTGAAGCAAATGTAACTACAAAGGGAGACATGTTTAATTCATTGATCAAGAATGCGTGTATCAATCCAACCGAAAGCCCCAATCCCAACGTCAAACTAACAGCCATCCATACATTATCAGGGTCACCATCCATTAGAATCGCAGAAACCAGTACACATAGTTTTACTAAAGAACCAACGGAAAGATCAATGCCTGCAATCAAGATGACCATCATTTCTCCTAAGGCTGCCGTACCAAGATAAGCTGCCTGACGCATAACGTTAGTCAGGTTTCGAAGGGTTAGGAAATGTTCAGAATTGAAAGCACCAATTACTACTAGCACTAAAATTAATGCATAAACAATAAGAATTATAGCGTGCTTTTGAAAAAACGATCGTTTCATACTTTCTTTTGAGTTTTAAAATTTTTAAAGCAACACTTTTTTTAATTTTTTATGGCACAGACTGTTGTGTATTGGTTGTTGCGAATTCAATGATCATCTCCTCGTTGGTTTCATTAGGAGTCAACTCAGCTACAATCTTTCCCTCCCTCATTACCAGGATCCGATCACTTAGACCTAAGATCTCAGGTAATTCAGAAGAAATCATCAATATGGCAATACCATCCTTATTTAATTGTCTGATCAACTGGTATATTTCGAACTTTGCCCCAACATCAACACCCCGGGTTGGTTCATCCATTATGATGACTTCTGGAATGGTCTGGAGCGATTTAGAAAGTACCACTTTCTGCTGATTCCCCCCACTGAGATATTGTACCTCTTGGTTGCCTGATGTCATGTCAATAGAATGTATTTGCCGTTCCCGCTCAACAATTTCATTTTCCTTTTTCTTGTCAGTGAAACCCCAGCGAGAAATCTTACTGAGAATCGGGAGTGTAATATTATTTAGTATAGAAAGTTTTGTAAAAAGGCCGTGATATTTTCTGTCTTCAGGAACAAGTGAGATCTTACTCCTTATCGCATCAGCAGGATTTTTGAAAACCACGTCTTGTCCTTTGATTTTTATGGTGCCAGAAGTCAAAGGGTCTGCACCAAAAATCGCGCGTGCCAACTCCGTCCGTCCTGACCCCACCATCCCTGCCACCCCTAAAATCTCTCCTTCTCTTAGGTTAAAGCTGACCTGATTAAGTATGGTCTTGGTTGAAATCTCCTCAACCTGGATTACAGGATTTCCAAGTTGATTGAATGACACCGGAAAAACTTCCTCTAAAGTCCTGCCTACCATCATCTTGACAAGCTCTCCGCGGCTCAAATCTTTAATCGGCTTAGTGCCCACCAATTGCCCGTCCTTCAGGATTGTTACTTCATTTGCGATTCGGAATACCTCTTCAAGACGATGGGAGATATATATGATTGTAACGCCACGTTTCTTTAGGGATTCGATGATAAGGAAAAGCTGGTCCAGTTCATGTCCAGCTAAGATTGCAGATGGTTCATCCATAATAATAAGGTCCGCATTTTTGGAGAGGGCTTTGGCAATTTCAACCATCTGTTGGTAAGCAACCGTCATTTCTCCCACTTCCATATCCATATCAACCTCAAAACCTAGCTGTTTTAACAGCTTTTTTGCCTCAATCTTAAGACGCTTTTTATCAACAATGCCAAAATATTTCCTAGGTTCGCGACCTAAAAAAATGTTCTCCGCTACCGTCATCTGGGAAACCAAAGCCAGTTCTTGGTAAATCACACTGATTCCACTGTTCAGAGCCTTTCGGGTTGAAAAGCTTTGATGCTTCTGTCCCTTGAAAATAATTTCACCACTGTCTGGTAATAACGCTCCCGCAAGAATTTTAATAAGGGTTGACTTGCCCGCACCATTTTCTCCTACCAGAGCATGTACGGTTCCCGGTCGACACTGAAATGATACATCTCGAAGTGCATTAACTCCCCCAAATGATTTGAAGATGTTTCGCATCTCAAGAATGTAAGGGTTTTGTGATTCTCTCATGAAACTACAGAATTTATTTAATAGTCATTAGGAGTTTTATTTGAAACTAGCAAAGTTTATCTATCTTTGTGTGCCAGACTGTATAGGGAGACAGCCGCCAGAATGACAAGCCCTTTGATGATGAATTGGGTTTCTATGTCCAGGCCTATTAGGACAACCATGGTGCTCAATATTTGTATGATCATAACCCCTGCGATTGTACCCATGAGTTGACCCTTTCCACCAAAAAATGACGTCCCACCAACTACAGCTGCGGCAATGGAATCTAGATCCAGGCCAGTTGCAATAAATCGATCCACATAACCCACGTAGCCAGTCAGAATCACACCGGATATAACTGCAAGTCCACTTCCTAAAACATAAACTGATATTTTAATAAAATTAACCGGGATTCCATTAAGTCTTGCTGCTTCAGGGTTGCTTCCAACTGCATAAATTCTACGGCCATAAGATGTTCGCCTCAAAATGATCAGAAAGAGACCATTAAGTATTAGCCATAGAAGTAGTGGAATGGAGAGAAATCCCCAGGATTTGTTTACCAAACCTAAAGCTTCTGGGACGAATCCGCTGGGTACTCCACGTGTGTATGCTTGCTGGACTCCCTGAACGAGGAAAAGCATTACCAGTGTTGCCACAAGCGGAGGGACTTTGCGTTTGGTGATCAGCAGCCCGTTAGCCAATCCAATAAGCATACCGATAATTAAAGCTATCAGAATAGCAAACGGAATCATTTCATTCCTACCATTACTCACTTCAGCCACCACCATTGAAGTCATAACGATGACTCCCCCTATGGAAAGATCTAACCCCGCAACAAGCATGACCATAGTTTGGCCAATAGCTATTATCC
>CAJXDX010000112.1 GCA_913052275.1 uncultured Pseudomonadota bacterium
TATTTTGAAGATGAGAAAACATTTTGTGATGAAATTGATGTGACTGATGAAATCAGGTCGGAGAATATTTCATCACTGGCTTCCAGGATCAGCCTTTTCCCTTCCATCCGTGAAGTGATGAAAAAAAAGCAGCGATCTTTGGTGAAAGAAGAATGTGAATCCGGAAATTATAAAGGTGCAGTACTAGAAGGCCGTGATATCGGTACGGTTGTTTTCCCTGATGCAGATCATAAGTTTTACGTAGATGCATCACCTGAAATTCGTGCTGAGCGCAGGTATCTGCAGTTGCGGGAACAAGATGTTGATGCTGATTTTCAGGAAATTCTGTCTGCTCTTGTTGAACGTGACCATCAGGATAAAAGTCGAAGTATAGCTCCATTAAGGGCTGCTGAAGATGCGATAATTATAGATACTGGAAACATGAGCATTGACGAAGTTATGCAACATTTGCTTGAAAATGTAGATCGTATAAAGAAATATGCATAGCCAGAGCAGCTTAATTTTTTAAGTTACCAATTAAAAATACAGAAGTCACATGAAAGCAGTCATACTTGCAGCTAACCGCAGTACACGGTTAAGCCCCTTTATTGAAACCCGTTGCAAGCCCATGATTCGCATAGCGGGACAATACATTCTTGAAAACACTATTCGTTTTTTAAAAGCAGCAGGAATTAACGATATTGTTCTCGTTGTGAATCATCAGCAGGACTTGATTCGAAATGTGTTCGAGAGTGGACAGACACAAGGAGTAAACATTGAGTATATAGTTCAGAATGAACTTCTCGGAATAGGCCATGCCCTGAATCTATGCCAGTCATCATTGGAGAAAAAGCCATTTTTGCTAGTCTATGGTGATGTACTGACTGATGACAACCCGTATTTATCCATTTTGCAAACATACACCGAGACTGACAAGGAAGTCGCAATGGTAGCACTGCCGGAATCTTCCAAGGAATTTGGCAATGTCTACCTTGATCATGAAATGAAAATCAGTCGCTTGATTGAAAAACCTTCAGGCGAGCAGGCAAATTATGTTTTTGCAGGAATGTTTGTTTTATTTCCAAACATCTTTGAGCTTTTGGAAATGTTTAATAATGATATTTCCCGGTGCTATGAGCATATTATTGGATCCAGTGGCCTTCAGGCCTGCTTGTGGGAAAAAGGATGGATTGATATGATTCATCCTTGGCATATTTTGGTTGCAAACCAAATGTTAATGAACTCATGGGAAACAGCAAAAATTGATAATAGTGCAAAATTGCTGGGGCATGTGCATCTTGAAGGTGCAGTGAGGATTGGGCCAAATGTAACTGTTGAATCAGGAACAGTACTCAAGGGGCCTTGTTATATTGGGGAAAATTCTTATATCGGGAACAATTCACTTATTCGCAACTTCAGTGTTATTGGTCCAAACTCCACAGTTGGTTATGGATCAGAGTTAAAAAACTGTGTACTTTTTGGTGGCAATGATATTGGACGGCTATCTTTTGTTGGAGATAGCGTTCTTGGAGAAAATGCCAGTACGGGGTCTGGACTGACAACTGTTAATCATACTGCGGATTATTCACCTGTGATTTGCAAAACAGATCATGGTGCTGTTGAAACAGGATTGATCAAATTGGGAGCGTTCGTTGGAGACAACGTAAAAATCGGAGTAAGGCATGTAACTGGGCCGGGATCAATTTTGAATAGCGGGAGCAACATTCCTGACAGCACTACGCTTTGAAATGCTGATTAGGGAATTTTTTGAAGTCAGACTCACAGCATGCGTAATTATACAATTATCTAAACAATTTTTTCATTCAGGCTTGAAGTCAATTAATACAACATTTTGATTCACTAATTGTTATGTGTGGCATCAGCGGCATAGTGCATTCAGAAAATTTTGGCAGGAATTTGCTTAATTCCATCAGAAATCTGGAATATCGAGGATATGATTCCTGTGGAGTTGCCGTTATACAGAATGGCAAGATAGATTTGCGAAAAAATATAGGCGGAATTGATGATGTCAATCTGAAAGAACGGTTGGATCAGATGCAAGGCAAAATTGGTATTGCTCACACACGCTGGGCAACTCATGGAGGTGTCACTCAGGAAAATGCCCATCCTCATCTTTCTGCAAATCGAAAATTTGCCGTCGTTCATAACGGTATAATATCTAATTACCAGCAGCTCAGGGAAAGACTGCTTAGTGAAGGTGTTTGTTTTGATTCATTGACTGATACTGAGGTTTTTGTGAACCTGTTGGAAAAATCCTATACTGAATGTAATGATTTGGAACAGGCGTTCCTAGCAGCCCTTCAGCAGATAGAAGGCTCATTTTCAATAGTAATGCTTTCTTCACATGATCCGGAACACTTGTACTGTGTAAAAAAGGAGTCCCCCTTATTGTTGGGGCTGGGTGAAGGCTGCAATTATGTCGGATCTGATATAAATGCCTTTCTGGAATATACCAAGAAGGCAATTGTTCTAGATGAGGGTGAATATGTAATTTTAGGTCCAAATGAATACCAAGTCCGCAGTTTGAAAACTGGTAAAAAACTCAAGAAAAATGTTCTGCATATTGACTGGGACGTAGAGACCAGTAAAAAAGGCGGATTTTCTCATTATATGCTCAAGGAAATATTTGATGAACCGCAGACTGTCAGGCAGGCAATGCAGATTCCAAAGGAGCAAATCGTCGCAATGGCTGAAATGTTTGCCGATTCTTCACGTTCATACATGATGGGTGTGGGTACAACCTATTATGTTGCCAGTATCAGTCAGTACTATTTTTCTGCTCTTGCAGATTGTTATTATTCTGCATTGAGTTCTGATGAGTTTTCTGTAGTGGATATAAAACAGGGAGACATGGTGTTGGCTATTTCTCAATCAGGTGAAACATACGATACAAAAACTGCGCTGGTATACGCGAAAGAACGTGGTGCAAAAACCGCAGCCATAGTTAATGTGATGGGGTCAGCAATCAGTATGATGGCAGACCAGGTAATAATGCAGGGGTCAGGACCTGAAATATGTGTTGTGTCCACAAAGGCGGCATTGGCACAAACATTCATTATGGTACGTGTAGCTTTGGAGCTTGGGCTTATCAGAAGAAAAATAAAACAAAAAGAGTACAAAAAATTTCAGAATGAGATGCAGGAGTTTTCTGAACTTATAGAAATAGTTCTCAATGAACAGTCTGGATTTGTTCGCAATATTGCCCGAGATACCAGTCATGTTGAACATTGGTTGTTTCTGGGATGCGGAGTATACTATCCGGTGGCAATGGAGTCTGCTTTAAAAATGAAGGAAGTCACTTATCAGCACGCTGAAGGCATGCCCGCAGGTTTTCTTAAGCATGGAACTTTATCAATGGTAGAGCCCGCTCTGCATACATTATTTTTTGTACCTCCTCCTGAACAAAAAGAACTTCACAAGCGCACACTGATTGCCATGGAGCAGGTTAAATCACGTGGAGGAACCGTGATTGCCATTATCTTTCAGGGTGATGAACTTGCTCAAAAACTTGCTTCCCAGTCAATAAACCTCCCAGCGGTAAGTACTTTGATTGCTCCATTATTGCAAATGATAATTGCGCAGATGTTTGCTTATTATGCCGCTCTAGACCTGGGACGCAATATAGATAAGCCAAGAAATTTGGCAAAATCAGTAACTGTCGGCTGATTAGTCAGCCTCCCTCCTGGTTCCATTTATAATTATAATTTTGGAAAATTTTATACTTCAACTGCTAAGCGTTTATTTACATTTATAACGATGGTTATTAACCGCATACAAGGAACTGATGGAATCCGGGGACCTGTCTGTTTGGCAGAAAAGAGTTCGTCTACAGGTCCGATTGAGGCTTTACTCAATGAAGGTATTCTGACAGATGAATTATTTGAATTATACACATACTCCTTTTGTAAGGAACTGTTGGATACATGTTTTGCTGCAAAGAATGACATGGCGGTAATTGGCTGGGACCCCAGGGACAGCAGCGGCAGATTCAACCAGGCAGCAGTTAATGGAATCAGGAAAGCAGGAATGTCTGCGGCAGTAGTTGATATTCTTCCAACTCCGGCAATTTCTCTGTATCAGCTGAAAGTTGGTGCGGCATGCGGGTTCGTTTTAACTGCATCACATAACAGAGCGGACCAGAATGGCATAAAAATATTTCTTGGGCACTCAAATCTGAAATTGCTTCCTGAAGATGATAAGCGTCTGACTCAGCGCTGTCTCAGTCTGAATTATGAAGAACTCAGGTCAATTCCCCTGACTGGAGGAATTAGCAATGAACATCAGCAGGCAAGGAAGCTTTTTATTGATTTTATTGCTGACCAGGCCAACAACTGGCTGCAAAAGGATGTACTGAATGAAGTTACAGTTATTGTTGATGCAGCAAATGGGGCTTTTTCTCATTTAGTTAGAGATATACTGAATTATGAAGGATGCAGGATTGAATTTATTAATTGTGAACCCTCACGAGGAATAAATTCATGTTCAGGAGTTGCAGACCTTGAGGGACTTTCAGAGATCAATGCCGATGAAATAGTAAATGGAGCTTTTGCTGAATATGAGGCATTAAGGCGGATTTTATCAATTGGCCGTGCACAGAATACTGCTCATCAAAACAGACCAGGAATGGTTTTTGGCTTTGTATTTGATGGCGATGGAGACCGTTGTTTTTTACTGAGTTATGATCATCACATGGACCAGGTAAATGTACTTGGAGGAGATGTTCAGGCTTTTCTGCAGGCTAAGTTGCTAAAGCAGAAAAATAACTGGAACAAGCCACCGCTGTATTTGAATACTGTGGAAAGTGACATTGAAGCAGAACGTGCTGCAAGGAGTGCGGGTTTTGAAACAAAGCAGTGTGCTGTAGGTGATAAATGGATACTGTGGGAGACATTTCTAAGCCAGTGGAAATGCAGAAAGCAATATTATCTTGAAAAGGTCGATGACCCGGAATTTCAAGCATTGACAATTCAGGCAGATACAAAGCTTGAACAAATGCAAAACAGCTCCTCTTTTGACGCAATTTCAGCCACAAATTCCGTGCTTTCTGTGGAAAAATGGTTACTTGAGAAAAAGAGGAATGAACTGGTAAACTTGGCTTATTCTCATGCCTGCGAAATCAGTAATAACTGTTTTGCAATAGGCAGCGAGGAGTCCGGACATCTAATTACATTGGGTAAAATCAAGTCCGGGGAGATGATCAGGCCTGTATTTATTGGCAACGGAATTAAATGCGCACTGAACAGCATGGCTGCAATTCTGCAGTTAATTCCCGATATAAAACAGCAGCAATACTTTCAGTGGCTGAGTAATCCTTTTCCTTCCGGATATCAGAAAAGCCTGCAGGTTTATTATGTGGATAAATCCCTGCTGTACGAGGAATCCGTCATGCGCAAGCGGCTTCAGGATCTGTTGTTGGAAAACTTGAACTGGCCTGGAATGGAGAAAAAAATAGAACAAAATCAGCAGGAACCGCAGATGCTGATGATTCGTGTTTTTCAGCATAACTTGCCTGTGGCAATGGTTTACGTAAGAAATTCAGGTACTGAGGATAAGCTGGCACTGTATCTGCGCGGCAGTAGGGAACTTACTGACCAGCTGGATTCTCTTGCAAAAAAGATTTACGGCTACCTGATGATTTCTTTCAAAAACAAAAACAGCTTGATGGCAAGAGCAGAACAATCAATTCTGCATAGCCTGAGTCATGAGACAAGGCAGACTATTGAGCTAGAGGGACCGGAATTTGAAAAAGTACCAATTGACCGTCTGCTTCATGAAATGTCTTCTCGTCAAAAACTGAT
>CAJXDX010000113.1 GCA_913052275.1 uncultured Pseudomonadota bacterium
AGATGATCTCCTGCAACTTTAGTTTTGTCATATTCGACTCCCCATTTCTTAAGCAGTTCCGGAAGGTCGCTCGCGAGCTGGGGCTGCTGACCAAACTGATTTGCAGGTGATGTCATATCAATGCGCGCGTTTGGATCCAGCAAAACTATCAGCCTTCCGCCCCGCAGTACATACTGGTCTATCGCATATTGAAGGCTTAAACTGAATCCTCGAGGGTGCAGTACAATTAATAGATTTATCTCGTCAGGAATTTCTTCTGTTGTTAAAGGTAAAATTTCCACTTTAAGAGATTTTTCCAGTTCACTTAGAAATACCCATTTTTCCCTTGGAGCCGTCCCTGGGATTAATGCTCGTCCTCCCTCAAGACTCATTGAGCTTAAAAGACCTATTTTAGTAGAAGTGGTTGAACTGACTTTCTGAATAGCCTGGGAAATATCATATTCCAAAAACTCTTCACGCCTCAGGTCAAAATACGGCAGCAGCATTTCCTGGTCAAGCATTGACACAATTGCACCAAAATATACTGCATTACCGGATGGCAGCGTAATAGGTTTGATCCCGTATTTCTGAGCCCATTCTTCTTCTTCGGTGTCAGGCTTAGGGTCATAAATTTCCAGTAAAATTTTACCATTTGAAAGTGTTTCATATTCTTCAAGCAACTCTTCTACGCGCTGTGCGTAGGTTTTGAAGTTTGGAGGAAGTTCAGCGTTATTTCTGGAATAATAAAAGTTGATTCTGACAGGATCTTTAAGATTTTCCAGAATTTTCCTCGATCCATCAGAAATAGTGTAGAGGCGCTCTTCTGTCAGATCAAAACGCAAAGGAATAAAAAAAGCTGTCACGTTTACAGCTACTAAACAAATAAGTAAGAGGACAACACTGCCCCAGGTACTTGACAAGTTTACTTCTTTCATTATCTATTACAAACCCAGGATCTTTAACATATTCTTTATAATTGAGAAAAATGAAGGATGCAGTTGTCAGGAAGCCTTGTGGGACTCAAGAACAACAACATTCAACATCAGAACAATTACAATTATCGAAATAAAGTAAATTAAATCTCTTATATCAACAACTCCTCTCCGAATTGCATCAAAGTGAGTGGTGAAGCTGAACTGACCAACCAGGTCGCTGAACCATACTGGAAAAACTGTATTCAGAGTCTCACTCAAGACACCCCATCCTGATAAAACCAGCACAAGACAAATTACAACACTCAGAATGAAACTAATAACCTGGTTTTTTGTCATTGACGAAGTAAGGCTGGCAATTGCCAGATAGGAACCGGCCATCAAAAAGCTTCCCAAATATCCGGTTATGATCGGGCCACTGTCCGGGCTTCCCAAAAAATGGACTGTCCAAATCATTGGAAAAGTGAGCAGCAGTGAAATTCCGATGAACAGCCATCCTGCAAAAAATTTTGCAAATACCGTACTTGTCAATCTAACAGGAAAGGTGAGGAGCAACTCTGCAGTGCCGGAGCGTCGCTCCTCTGCCCAGAGACGCATGCCTACTGCAGGTACCAGGAACAGATAAAGCCACGGATGAAAAAGAAAAAAGATTTCAAGGCTTGCCTGCTGAGAGTCGTAGAAATTACCCAGCAGAAAAGTGCATCCGGCATTTGCAACCAAAAAAATTATGATGAACACGTAAGCTACCGGTGAACGAAAATATGCCAGCAGCTCTCTTTTCAAAATCGGGAAAAATCCATTCATAAATATTTTTGAGATTCCAATTAATGTTTTAAAGAATATATTTACTGCTTTAAGATTCTAATCCTCAGTCGTTAGCTGTCGGAAGACTTCATCTAGTCTTCCCCGTTCCACAGTAAACTGCTCTAATTGAACATTTTTTTTATACAAATACTCTTCAAGTTTGCGTGAAATTGATTCTTTATTTTTTGGGTACAAGCGCATGGTAACCAAATCCTCTCGATCATCCTGCACATGCTCCACTGAATAAACAAAATCAAGTTGATTAAAATCATCAAGCAGTTTCCTTGGGTTCTCATTTTTCAGGCTCACTGTCACTGAATTACGGTACAAAGACTGAGAGAGCAATTCATCAGGTGTTCCGTAACCTACAACGCGCCCATTTGCAATTATCATGGCGCTTGTGCAAACAGCATCAACCTCTTCCAGAATATGAGTTGAAATCAAAATAGTGCGTTCCTCGCTCATATCCTTGATTAAAGATCGCACCTCATGTTTCTGATTTGGATCCAGTCCATCAGTAGGTTCATCCAGTATCAGAACAGGAGGGTCGTGCAATAAAGCCTGCGCCAGACAAGTACGCTGTCTGAATCCCTTGGAGAGTGTATCGATCATTTGATTTTCAACTTCACTTAATGAAGTCTTTTCTATAACAATACCAACTCGTCTTTTTAATTCCATTCCGCTGTAGCCACGAATTTCAGCAATAAATTTTAAAAACTCTCCAACAAGCATTTCATCATAAGATGGTGCGCTTTCAGGAAGGTATCCTATTTGGTTGCGAACCTGGAGAGGATCATCCAAGATACTATAACCGCATATTTCTGCTGTGCCGGAACTGGGAGGGATAAAACAGGTGAGCATCTTCATGGTTGTCGTTTTTCCGGCCCCATTAGGGCCGAGAAAGCCCAGAATTTCACCTTGCTTTACTTCAAATGAAACTTGATCGACAGCAAGCAAATTGTTAAATTTTTTGCTCAGTGAATTTACACGAATCATTTAATACCTGTGTTTAAAACTTTAGACATACCATTTAAAATCAACAGTGAATACTATGTCCATCTGCCGTTTGAATCAAGTTAAAATTATAAATCAGAAGATGATATTTTGTCTGAAATGTTTAAATTTAGCTAAAAATGAAGAGAAAAAATTCTGATTCAGAACTATCAAAATCAGAGAAGGCAGAAGACGCTGTAATATTGAATCCTGAGTTGGAGGGGGAATCTTTTTTCTGGAAGGGCGGAGAAACAGGAGTCCTTTTGCTGCACGGGTTGACTGCTACCACTGCAGAGGTCAGGCCTTTGGCAAAACGTCTGCTGAATGAGGGATACACGGTTTCAGGTATCCTTCTGCCGGGACATGGTACAACGCCTGAAAATCTGAGTCAGACTCACAGGGAAGATTGGATCAAAGCATCTGAAGAAGCCTATAATGAACTGAAGCAGGAATGTTCATCTGTGATTGTAGGTGGTGAATCTGTCGGAGCATTGCTTGCATTACATTTGGCCTGTGAACATCCCGAAATAAAAGGGTTGCTGCTTTATGCCCCTGCCATGCGTATGGCAGCTTCTATCCTCCGCACAGTTTTATTAGTGATGGCGTCACCATTCGTATTCTCCGTGAAAAAGCAATTCTCTAAAGACAGAGGTCGAATGCCATGGCAGGGCTACAAAATTAATCCCCTAAAGACAGGAGTGCAGCTGCTGAAATTTCAATGGGAAATTAAGCAGCGTCTTTGCAGAATATACCAGCCGATTCTGCTTATCCAGGCAAACCTGGATGATACAGTCGATTTGAGGAGTGGCGATATTATTTTAAGAGGAGTTCAATCTGCAGTTAAAGAACTTTACTGGATGGAAAAATCAGGGCATGTTGTTATTCTGGAAAAACAGTTTGAGGAAGTTTTGAACACAACAATTGAGTTTATACAAAAAGTAGTCAGATGAAAAACATAAATTCCACTGAAACCTGTGGTAATTAAAAAATATTAATATTTATCTCAGTATGATTTAATCTGTTACTCTGCCTGGCTTTAATAGAAAGTTTAACATCACGAATTATCAATCCTGCAATTAAGAAATATAAAAATGCTGCCGAACAAAAATTCAAATATTGTGGAAGTATTACAACAAAGAGCTTTGAGTCATCCTGGTCGAGAGTGTGTAATTTTTCTTGGCGATGGTGAAAATCAGTCCGGCTCAATGACTTATCTGGAAAACGATAAAGCAGCACGTCATGTTGCGGCTGTAATGCAGAAAAGAGGAATTTCAAAAGGAGATCGTGTTCTGATTATCCTTCCAAATAGTATTGAGTTCGTAAAAATATTTTATGGTTGTCTGTATGGGGGAATTCTAGCTGTTCCATTGCATGAACCTGCTGGAACTAAACAAATTGAATTATATATGGAAACGTTCCTGCCAACATTGAAAGTAAGCAAACCAAGTTTGCTGATAGCCACTACTGAGATGGTTGAATTTTTGCGAAATAAATTAACTCCGCAACAGGAAAAAATCTTCACCGGACTGGAGATTGCCTCAGACAAGGAGATTTTATCGGAGAAAGATGAGGAATATACCCCTCCGGAACTAAATAGGCATGATACAGCCTATCTGCAATTTACATCCGGGAGTACAGGGACACCCAAAGGGATAATGATCGGCCACAGCAACATAATGGCAAATCTGGAAGAAGCTCGTAAATTTATGCAGCTTGAGGAAGAAAATGGAACAGTTGTATGGCTTCCGCTTTTTCATGATTTCGGTTTGGCAGCAGGACTGATGGGCGCGCATTATTCAGGGGGTTATGTAGTTTTAATGACACCGGCACATTTTATCCGCAAGCCTCTGCGCTGGCTTGCAGCAATTTCAAAATTCAGATGCGCGTACAGTTATGTTCCTCCATTTGCACTGGATTTATGCATGAAAAAAATCTCAGACGAAGAACTCGAAAATCTGGATTTATCATGCATGGTTTCTGTTACCGATGGTTCTGAACCAGTGCATTATCTGCCAACCAAAAATTTTATCGAAAGATTTTCCAGGTGCGGCTTAAAACCTGATGTGATCAGGCCAGGATTTGGGCTTGCTGAAATAGTAATCATGTTTTCCGGATGCAAAACAGGTTTAGAAGGGATATGTGTTAATCGGCATATACTGGAAACAGAAGGAAGATTAGAATTGGCTGACAACAGCGTGCCCGAAGCTGATAAAAAAATGCTGGTCAATTTAGGACCGCAAATGGACGGTCATGAAATTGTAATCAAGGGAACTGAAAACCAGTCCCTTCCGGAAGGAATAGAGGGGGAACTGATGGTAAGCGGTCCTTCTGTGGCCCAGGGATACTACAAAAATGTTGAGGCAACTGAAGAAATCTTCCGTCAAAAAATAAATGGAAAGGAACAGCAGTTTTTGACCACCGGTGATTCTGCTTTGCTCTGGAAAGGTGAGCTTTATTTTACGGGAAGGATCAAAGATATCATCATTATCCGTGGAAGAAATTATTATCCGCATGATATTGAACAGGTCCTTTCACTTGTTGAAGAATTGCGCCCCGGCTGCCTGATGGCTTATGCCTCAAAAGGTGAGAATGAGCTTGAACATCTGACGGCAGCAGTAGAGGTACGAGCTGATTTAATCAAAGATTTAGTTATGTTCAAAAAGTACGTTTTGCCTGCAGTTGATCAAAAAATAATTGAAATTGTAGGGGAGTACTTTCAGATTATCCCAAGTGAGCGTCTCTATCTGGAACCGGGGACAATTGCCAAAACATCAAGTGGAAAAATCAGGCATCAGCATAACCGCCAAAGGTTTATGCAGCAGAATTTTGACGGGCTCATAGAACGTGTTTTCAGTTCGCAGGACGACGATGGTTCGGTTGATGTAGAAACAAAACCTTCATTGGAATCAGAAATTGCGGCGCTTTTCGAAAAAATTGTTTCATTGAAGCCGGAACTTGATCAGCCTATATTGGACTGTGGGGCAGACTCTGTAGTAATTGTTGAGTTTGTGGACCAAATTGAAAAAAAATATCAACAGGACTTTGAAGTGGAAGAAAACACGACTTTGAGGGATATAGCCAGACAGATC
>CAJXDX010000114.1 GCA_913052275.1 uncultured Pseudomonadota bacterium
TTAGAATTTTCAATAACTTTCCTCAACTTTTTTCTTTCCTTCACGTAGCCATTTTATGGCATGAGATTTGCCTTTTCTGACTGATATGCATAAGTAACTGAGCGAAGTCAGCTCTTAGTTTAAGTCTGATTGAGGCACAACATAATTCATTGCAATTATTATTTCGTTGCCATGCCTGTTTATCAGCTTATCCCTGATATTCCTTTATTTCCTCCTGCAGAAGAAGCTGAAGCTGATGGTTTATTGGCGGTTGGAGGTGATTTAACAAAAGAACGATTGCTTGCGGCATATCGACAGGGGATTTTTCCATGGTATGAAGTTGGACAGCCCATTTTGTGGTGGTGCCCGGACCCTCGTCTGGTTTTGTTTCCGGAAGAGCTTAAAATATCCCGAAGTCTACGCAAAGTTCTGCGCAAGCAGGAGTTTGAAATTCGCTTCGATTCATCATTTGAAAATGTAATCAAAGCCTGTGCTGATGTCAGAACCGAGCAAGGTAAAGGAACCTGGATAATTCCTGAAATGCAGCAAGCCTATACTGAACTGCACCAGGAAGGCTATGCACATTCTGTTGAAAGCTGGCTTAATGGGGAACTGGTAGGAGGCCTGTACGGAATTTCATTAGGACAATGTTTTTTTGGGGAATCAATGTTCAGTACTGTTAGCGATTCTTCTAAAGCGGCATTGGTCGCACTTGCTGAATTTTCCAAGCAGGCAGGAATAAAAATTATTGATTGCCAAATGACCACACAACATCTTTTAAGTTTGGGAGCACGGGAAATTGATCGGCAATCATTTTTGAGGAAACTTAATCAATACCTTGAAAAACCTGATATAAAAGGACCATGGAATGGCAGAGCAAACTAAGTTAATACAAACAAATAATTGACATGCCGGAATCACGAGGAAAAAAAGTTTTTCGAATTCAACTTACACTACCCGTTGTTGTACTTTTAACAACTCTGAGTACTTTCAGTCTTGCTGCAGCTTTTTATCTTGGAATGGTTACCGAAAAAAGCATGCAGCGCCCGCCGGAGTATCCTGATGTAGAAACGGATATTTCTGCAGAAAAACCTTTGTCAGAAGAAGACCTGAAGTTTTTCGGACTGAGTGAACGTAATAAAGAGCAGGAATCGATTAATCTGGAGGAACTGCGTGACTTAAAAAAGAAGACTGAAGAACTGACAAAAGTGCCGGAAAAACCTGAGCCTGTAACACCTGAAAAACCAAAGTCAGCCTCCCCTGAAAAAACTGAACTTACCACAAAAGAAACACCTAAGCCAAAAACACCTGAAGTGCCAAAATCAGACACTTCCATTGTAGAAACCCCAAAAATCCCCGATGCTGCAGAAGAACCTGCAGTAACAAAACCAGTAGCAACCACAGAAGATGCAGCATACACAATCCAGGTTTTTGCTTCTAGAAAGCATGAAAACGCAAAAAAGCTTGTTGAAAAACTTAAGGGGAATGGTTTTGAAGATGCATTCATCTTTAAACACACAGCAGGCAGCAAAACGCTTTATCGTGTGCGCGTTGGAAAAGTTGAGCGTTCAGAAACTAAAGAATTGGCAGACAAGCTTAAAAACCTGAAATTTATTGAATCTGTCCAAGTTACCCGTTTCTAAACTGTGTCTAATTTAAGCTTCCAGATTTTATCCTTACATTTCTTAACAGTCATATCAGGCAGCGAATGAGCAATTATTGGCGTTATTCACGCTCAGCTTATTACTCCGCTGTTGCAGCTCTGCCTTTACTGGTGATTTATGAAATACTGATTGTCCTTAGCCAATCACGATATTGGGGGATCAGAAACGCTGCCGATGTATGGATCCGTACTTTTTTAATGGCTTTTGATCTCCAGGCACAACACTTGACCTTTGTGTTGATTGGGATTTCACTGGCTTTGATCCCAATAGCCAAATCAAGAGCACGAGGAATAAAGTTGAAAGCAAATTACTTTGCATTGATGTTTGCTGAGTCTCTTGCTTTCAGTCTGGTTCTCGGAGTAGTGTTACAATCCATTTTACGAATGGGCGGACTTTCCTCCGGAGGCCCTGGAAGCGGGTTAATGCAGAATCTTGCTCTTTCAGTTGGTGCAGGCTTATTCGAAGAAATAATTTTCAGGGTACTTTTATTAAATTTACTTTTTTTGCTGCTAAGCCCTTTGTTCAAAAAAAAGGTAGTCTCGGCAGTTGTTGCAGTTTTACTAGCTTCCTTCCTGTTTTCACTTAGCCATTATGTAGGCACCATGGCAGATACATGGCAGCTTTACAGTTTCATGTTTCGCTGGGCTGCGGGATTATTGTTTACTGTCCTCTATTTTATACGTGGATTTGCCATAACAGCTTACACGCATGCGCTCTATGATATTTGGGTTCTTGTTTGATTTTGAGACTTCAGATTAAATTTGTGAATTTTATCTTCTTAAACCATATTTTGCCTTAAATATAACTAATCCTTAAAACACCGATACCTTTTTTAAATGAAAGTTCCATTGCTTGATCTGCATCCTCCTCTGAAGGATTTGCGTGATGAAATAGTTGAAGCAGTAACCCGGGTAATAGATTCAACCCGCTACATCATGGGCCCGGAAATTGATGACCTGGAAAAGGAAATCGCTGAATATTGTGGAACTGAAGACGCAGTAGGAGTATCTTCGGGCACAGACGCGCTACTGATTTCTCTTATGGTTTTAGACGTTGGCCCTGGAGATATTGTGTTAACCAGCAATTTTTCATTCTTTGCCACTGCAGGTGTAGTTGCACGATTGAATGCCACTCCGGTTTTCGTTGACATAGATCCGGAAACCTTCAACATTGATCCGGAGCAGTTGAAAGCTACATTGGCCGAAATGGATGAGGAAAAAAGAAAACGGGTTAAGGCAATAATTCCGGTTCATCTTTACGGCCAATGTGCCGATATGGCTGAAATATTAAAAATTGCAGACAAGTTCGATATCCCTGTCATTGAAGACTGTGCCCAGGCAATTGGTGCAGAATGCAAAATTGATGGGGAAAAAAGATGTGCAGGCAGTATAGGTGATTTTGGATGTTTTTCATTTTTCCCATCAAAAAATTTAGGAGGAATAGGTGACGGAGGGATTGTAACAGTCAACAAATCCGAACTGGCCGAATTGCTTCGTCTGAAAAGGGTACACGGTGGTGAGAGAAGCTATTACCATCGTGTGATAGGAGGCAACTTCAGACTTGATCCAATTCAGGCAGCAGTAATACGAATCAAGCTGCCTCATTTAAATGGATGGCACGAACAGCGCCAAAAAAATGCCCAGAATTACAACAAGTTATTTGCTGAATCAGGTTTAAATGAGAAAATAAGAACACCCCTAATCATGCATCCTCAAACAATGCAAAATCCTCATATTTTTAACCAGTATGTGATCAGAACAGAAAGGCGAGATGATTTGCAGTCATTTTTGGAAGCGCAGGGAATCGCATCTGGTGTATATTACCCTATTCCTTTTCACCTGCAAGAGTGTTTTCAATATTTGGGAGGAAAGAAAGGGGATTTTCCCGTTTCAGAGACTGCAGCAAAAGAGGTTCTTGCCCTGCCGGTTTATCCGGGAATGACAACTGGTATGCAGGAAAAAGTGGTAGAGCAAATTAAAGTATTCCACCATTCTTAATCATCATTTTCCTTGAGCCTCTCCTGACGTTCCTTAATCACTTTTTCCTGAACAAATTTCGGACATTCTGAATATTTTTCAAATTCCATGGTGTAATTTGCTTTTCCCTCAGTCATGGAACGTAGCGTTGTAGCATAACCAAACATTTCTCCCAGGGGAACTCCGGAATTGATAACTGTCTCATCACCTTTCATTTCTGTACCATATATTACTCCACGCCTTGAACTTAGATCACCGATCACTGATCCTTGAAATTCACTTGGAGATTCTATTTCAACTTTCATAACCGGTTCAAGCAAAACGGGATCTGCTTTTTCAACTGCCTGACGCATAGCGTACCGTGATGCGAGTTGAAAAGCCAAATCACTGGAATCAACCTCATGGTATTTACCTTCATTAAGGGTGACCCTGATATTAACCATTGGGAATGCGGCAAGGGGTCCTTTTTCCATCACATCTCTGAATCCTTTTTCGCAGGCAGGAACATGTTCTGAAGGGATTGATCCTCCAAATATTTTGTTTACGAATTCAAATCCCTCTTCATTATCCAGCGGCAGTGGTTCAACAGAACCATTCACACCTGCAAACTGTCCTGCTCCTCCGGTTTGTTTTTTGTGTAAATAATCAAACCCTGCCGTTTTGGTAATTGCCTCTCGGTAGTTGACCTGTGGTGCGCCTACAATTACATCTATTCCATATTCACGACGCATCCGTTCAATATAAATATCCAAATGAAGTTCACCCATTCCGGAAATTACCGTATCTCCAGACTCTTCATCTGTAGCAACATGAAAAGTTGGATCCTCCCGAGTAAATCTTCCGAGTGCTTTACTCATTTTCATATGCTGTTCGTTATTTTTCCCTTTTACTGCCAGCGAAATTACAGCATTCGGCACAAAAATAGATTCACATGAAACATGAATTCCATCTCCACAAAAAGTGTCTCCAGAAGCACAATCCACTCCAACCATTGCAACAATATCTCCTGCTTCAGCGACATCAATGTTCTCTCGGTCATTTGAGTGCATTCTTACCATGCGCCCAATTCGCATTTTGTTGCCAGTTCTTGAATTAATTACCTGCTCTCCTTTACGCAGTTTACCCTGATAAATCCTGGTATATGTCAGCTGTCCAAACTGCTCTTCCGTAAGCTTAAAAGCCATGGCAACTGTAGGCTTTTCAGGATCACAACTCAAAACGATATCTTCCTGAGTTTTGATATCTTTTGCTTTGGTTGAAACTGATTCCAAAGGAGAAGGCAAATATCGGGTTACAGCATCCAGCAATAATTGAACTCCTTTGTTTTTGAATGCGCTACCCATGTAAACGGGGCATAATTCAAGTGACTGTACCCCTTTTTTTATTGCTGCGTGGATGGTATCTTCTTCAATTTCATTATCTTCAAGTAAATCTTCCATCATTTGATCATCAAACATGGATACTGCTTCCAACATCTCAGCCCGATACCTTTCTGCGTCTTCCTTCATATCATCAGGGATTTCCTCGATGCGAACGTCATCTCCATGTTCACCATCAAAATAATTGGCTTTCATTCTGATCAGGTCAATCACTCCTGCATGATCTTCTTCAAGTCCAATTGGTAGCTGTATTGCAACAGCATTCAGTTTAAGAATGTCACAAATGCCTTTTATCCCATTATGTGGGTTTGCACCCATCCGGTCCAGTTTGTTCACAAATGCCAGTCGTGGAACATTGTAGCGTTTCATTTGACGATCTACTGTAATCGATTGTGACTGAATACCAGCCACACCGCATAGTATCATTATTGCTCCATCAAGAACTCTTAGCGAGCGTTCAACTTCTACTGTAAAATCAACATGCCCAGGGGTATCAATGATGTTTATTTTCTTATCATTCCAGTCTACACTTGTAGCTGCAGATGTAATGGTGATTCCTTTTTCTTTTTCCAGTTCCATGTGATCCATCGTCGCACCGGAACCGCCACCACGTACTTCTTCAATTTTGTGGATTTTTCCTGCATAGTACAGAATTCTTTCCGTGAGAGTTGTTTTACCACTGTCAATGTGAGCAGAGATGCCGATGTTTCTGGTGTTTTCAAGTATTTTTTGAGATGCGGGGTTCATAGCCCAGTCTGATGAATTTATGGAAAAAAGTTATATATAATAAATA
>CAJXDX010000115.1 GCA_913052275.1 uncultured Pseudomonadota bacterium
ATCACGTGCAGAACCGATTACCACGGTGCTGATTCCTTCGGACTCAAGATGACGGGCAACCAAACTCACGGTTTGGTGGCAGACTGGTCAAAGCGGGACCAGAAGGGCAATATCCACTCCGTCTTCTTCACACCAGCTGAAGATCACTGGTGCATCAGATTCCTGGGTCTGACGCTGGCTGTAGGTCGTCGGTGCACCGTAAAACCTGGGAGACACTTTGCCAATCAGCCCTGACTGCTGAAGCTCCTGCAAGCGGTGCAGGGGTAAATAGGTGTCTAGGTCATCCGTGTGTGTCGTGTCCTTGTCCCACTCCATATCCATGGTGTACAACGCATCCGGAACCGGATAGGAGGATTCTGCGTAAGGTCGTTTCTGAGGGCGTGACTGTCCATCCGGCAGGTTTTGCCAATGAGCTGGAAGGGTGGCTGTGGTGACCACCCCCACCGTGCAATCCGACAACGGTTTGCTGAGCATAGAAAATGGGACCTCTTTATGATAGGCCCACTGATAAGGCTGGGTGTAACCGTGCGCTGCATAATACTCGCGAGATTTATCAATGTAGCTCACAAATGAGCGATGAGTTCGGCGTTCGGGCATGGCAGTCTTTACAGAAGATTAAATTGCGGCCGAGCAGACAGGAACACAGGTAAAATTCCTGGTATTGCAACTGCAGCATGGATTAAATTGCAGTGGATATTTCCCGATTTAAAGATGGAATTTAAATGTCTTCAAAATAAAAATATTTTTTAGTCACGAATTTGTCTTTAACAGCTTAAGATAAGCTTAAAACACAAATCAACTATTCAAAAATTTTACCGTGAATCATAATTTGAACAGCATATAGAATAAGCCTACTCCTGCTCCATTAAGATCCGGGATTAATGTAATTGATTACTTGAATCATTTTGATAGGATTTTTCAATGTAATTTTTCTGAAAAAAGGTAGCCATCTGAATATTGAAATTCAAACATTTCATACTGCAAAATTCAAATCCACAGAAAAAGTTAATATAAATCAGAAATACTTCAAAAAAATTAAAATATTATTTGCTTTTTTATTTTTCTCATGTGAAACTAGGGAGTTAGATTTTGTTGAACCGTTTTTTACGGTGACTAAAAATCAAAACTCCCACCACAAGAGCTTTGTCCATTATCCACGTGCGAATATTCTATAAATACTGCATCGAATTTTTTCCTTTGCATGGAGAAAAATTCGCAAACAGTGTTCTGGGGTAAACAGACAAAGCCTGAAATTGACAGTCCTGTACTGTGTGATAAAACTATTCTGCGGGAATTTTTTCTCAATTGAAAGCAGGTTATGATTATTTTCTTACAAAATAAGACCAGCAGAAACCCTAGCCAAATTCAGTTTATATGCCTTCATCTTTAGAAAATCGCCATCGTATTCGTCGATCTTTCGGCAGCCTTAGTGCACCAATCAATGTTCCACAGTTGTTGAAAGTACAATTAGACTCATTTGAACGTTTTCTGCAACGCGAAGTACCTCCGGACCAGCGTGAGGACAAAGGACTTGAAACTGTGTTCCGTTCTGTTTTTCCAGTTTCAGATTTCAGCGGTTCATCTACCCTTGAATTTGTCCATTATCGTCTCGGTGATCCAAAATATTCTGTAGAGGAATGCAGGGTAAGAGGAGTTACATATGCATGTCCGATCAGGGCAGCGTTGCGCCTGATAGTATGGGAAAAAGATACAGATTCAGAAGTAAAACATATTCGGGATATTAAGGAGCAGGATATTTATTTAGGTGAATTGCCTCTAATGACTCCGACCGGTTCTTTTATCATAAATGGAACTGAGCGTGTGATTGTAAGCCAGATGCACAAAAGTCCCGGAGTTGTTTTCACACATGACAAGGGAAAAAGTCATTCTAGCGGGAAGCTGCTTTATTCTGCAAGGGTGATCCCACAGCGTGGATCATGGCTTGATTTTGAGTTTGACGCCAAGGATGTGCTTTATGTTCGTATCGACCGCCGCCGAAAATTTCATGCAACAATTCTGCTCAGGGCTCTGGGTTACACTGAAGATCAGCTACTGAAGTATTTTTATCAGTTTGAAAAACTTGATTTAAGTGATGTTAAGCCGGGGCTGGATCCTGACGCTCAATCATATTACCTCATATTGGATGATGAAATTATACTAGATCAGCGGCTGCAGCTTCCTATCACTGATCCAAAAACAGGTGAGGTTTTAGTAAAATCTGGACAGCGCATTAACAAGCGTCTTTTGAAAAAACTGCAGAAATCAAAGGTTAAGCGTCTTAATGTGACGCTTAATGAACTGAAAGGTCGCATTGTCGCTCAAACTATTTATAAAGATGGAAGTAACGAAGTATTAATTCCATGTAACACTCCTTTAACTGCAGAGCTGCTGACTAAACTTGTGGAAAACGGCATCACTGCAGTTGACCTGCTGCACATAGGACCTCAAAATGTTGGTTCATCTCTTCGTGATACCTTGGCACTGGATAAATTAAGTTCACCGGAACAATCACTGATTGAGCTTTACAAAAAGATGAAGCCTGGTGATCCCCCAACCTTGGAAGCAGCACATTCGATGCTTCAGAATTTCTTTTTCAAAAGAGAGCGTTACAGTCTTTCAAAAGTCGGTAGATTAAAAATAAATGAGAAACTGATACTTGATGATCCGCTGGATAACACAGTGCTTACTGTAGAAGATATTTTAAAGACCGTTAAATATCTGCTTGAGTTAAAAGGTGGCCATCCAAACAGGATGATAGATGATATTGACCACCTCGGAAACAGAAGAGTCCGCAGCGTAGGCGAACTACTGGAAACACAGTTCCGTATAGGGCTGATACGTATGGAGCGCACCATCAAGGAACGTATGTCTTTACAGGATTCTGAAACTATGATGCTCCACGATATAGTTAACGCAAAACCAGTTGCCGGAGCGATTCATGAATTTTTTGGAAGCAGTCAGCTGTCACAATTTATGGACCAGACCAATCCGCTTTCCGAAATTACTCATAAACGCCGCTTGAGTGCCCTCGGACCTGGAGGCTTAACAAGGGAGCGTGCTGGTTTTGATGTACGCGATGTACATTCTTCTCACTATGGCAGAATTTGTCCGATTGAAACTCCAGAAGGGCCGAATATCGGTTTGATTGCTTCGCTTGCAACATTCGGCAGAGTGAATGAATTCGGGTTTATAGAGACGCCATATCTAAAAGTAGAAAACGGCAGAGTATCCAAAAAGGTGGAGTACCTTACAGCGATTGAGGAGGAAAAATTCAGTATTGCCCAGGCAAACGCCGTACTTGATAAGAAAAAGGCTTTTGTAAACGACTTCATTACTTCCAGAGTTGGAAGTGAATTCAGTATGGTTTTAAAGGAAAATATCGATTACATAGACATTTCTCCTCGTCAGTTAGTTTCTGTTGCCGCGGCAATGATACCTTTCCTAGAACATGATGACGCAAACCGTGCACTTATGGGATCCAACATGCAGCGTCAGGGAGTACCACTGGTAAAGCCTAAAGCACCGCTTGTGGGTACCGGCATGGAACACCAGGTAGCTATGGACTCCGGAAGCTGTGTTGTGGCCAGTCGTTCTGGCATTGTGGATAATGTTGATGCCGGCAGAGTGGTTATACAGGCGGATGTTGATCTTGCCAGTGAAGACTCAATCGTACCGGCTAACGTTGACATATACCATTTAATTAAGTATCGCCGCTCAAATCAAAACACCTGTATAAATCAGCGTCCGATTGTAAAAATTGGAGATCGGATTGAAGCTGGTGATGTTATTGCTGACGGTTCATGTACAGAGAACGGTGAACTGGCTCTTGGTCAGAACATCAACATTGCATTCATGCCATGGCGTGGATACAACTTTGAGGATTCAATAATGGTGTCACAACGCCTGCTGCATGAAGACAGCTTTACATCTGTGCATATTGATGTTTTTGATACTGTTGCACGAGACACAAAATTAGGCAAAGAAGAGATCACAAGGGATATTCCAAATGTAAGTGAAGATGCCCTGAAAAATCTTGATGATAGCGGCATTATTGCTGTTGGTACAAGCGTCAAATCACATGATATCTTGGTAGGTAAAGTAACCCCGAAAGGAGAATCACAACTTAATCCTGAAGAGAAACTTCTTCGTGCAATTTTTGGTGAGAAGGCCGGTGACGTCAGGGATACCTCTTTACGTGTTCCTCAGGGAGTTGATGGAGTGGTGACAGATGTTGTGGTATTTAATCGTGAAGGAGTGGAACGTGATGAGCGTACCAGACAGATAGAGCAGGAACTGCTGGCACGCTATGAAAAAGACCACTACGACGAAATGCGCATTGTACACAGTAATCTTGTGAATCGTATTCTTTCTGTTGCTGAGAAAAAACCACTCTTCGCTGATGTACTTTCCCTTCAGGGAGAAGTGCTTGCTTCAAAAGGTACAAAAATAAGTCAGGAAGTACTGCAGAATATTCCTCTGAAATCAACTGACGGAATTCAGGTTAAAGATAAAAACATTAACTTAAAGGTTGGAACTTTTGTACGAAATGCTCTGCAGCAAATGTATTTACTGGAAAATGTTTACCAGGATCGCTGTGAAAAAGTTTCCAAGGGTGATGACCTACCTCCAGGGGTAATCCGCATGATAAAAGTTTATATTGCAATTAAGCGGAAACTTTCTGTTGGAGACAAAATGGCAGGCCGGCACGGCAACAAAGGAGTTGTTTCTACCGTTCAGCCAATTGAAAATATGCCCTATATGGAGGATGGAACACCTGTTGACATAGTACTGAATCCGCTTGGTGTCCCTTCACGGATGAATGTCGGACAAGTGCTTGAGACTCATCTTGGGCGTGTTGCAAAGGGCTTAGGGATTAAGATTCAGGAGTTTCTGGAGCTGAATAATCCTGCAGACCAAATCAGGCGTTTTTTGAAAAAAGTATATGATTGTCCTGTGGCCCAAAAACATTTTGACTCTATGGACGATAAAACATTTTTGGAGTTTGTAAAAAAATACAAGCCCGGCATTCATATGTCTACACCAGTATTTGATGGAGCAAAAGAGTCGGATATTCAAAGAATGGCAGAAATGGCAGGCTTATCAAAATCAGGTCAGGTCTGGCTTTATGACGGCATGACCAGCGAGCGATTCAGTCAGAAGGTGACTGTAGGTTATGCCTACATAATGAAGCTTCATCACCTTGTAGATGAAAAAATTCATGCCAGGTCAATCGGTCCATATTCGCTGGTTACACAACAGCCTCTTGGAGGGAAAGCGCAATTCGGAGGTCAGCGTTTTGGAGAGATGGAAGTCTGGGCACTTGAAGCCTACGGAGCTGCTTACACACTTCAGGAATTGCTTACTGTTAAATCTGATGACGTCCATGGACGTAATAAAATATATGAATCTATTGTCAAAGGAAGGCATCAACTGGATACGGGATTGCCTGAATCATTCAAGGTTCTGATCAGTGAACTGAAAAGTTTATGCCTGAACATCGAATTGCTTCAAAAAGCTGATGATGAAGAGGGGGAAAGCCTTGATGAATTGGAAGAAGCTGCAGAAGATGCCGGCAATACTTCAATTGCTGCAGCTAATTCTGAAACCGAATCTGTGGAGACAACGGAAGAGGTTGATGAGCTTGCAGTAACAGCATAGTTTCCTCATATAAACCAAAAACCAAAAAGCATCAACAAAATATGGCACTTAGAGATTTATTTGAAATTGCAGAAAATCCG
>CAJXDX010000116.1 GCA_913052275.1 uncultured Pseudomonadota bacterium
GAATGAAAAGAGGCCAGTTGTGCTTCCCGATATTTTGTAACATTTTCCCTGACTGTAGCTTCAAATCCCTGTTCTGATGGCTGATAAAAAATCCTCCCCTGCAAAACGTCAGGCAGGTACTGCTGTGCCACCCAATGATCGCGGTACGCATGCGGATATAGATACCCTTCACCATGTCCAAAACCCTGGCTGTCCCTGCTGGCATCTTTAAGACTGTCTGGTACTTCATCCGACTGCTCTTTCCTCACAGCAGAAATAGCGTCAAAAAAAGCAAATGCGGAATTGCTTTTTGGAGCAGTACTCAAATACAGGCATGCCTGTGCCAGGTGAAAACGTCCCTCAGGCATACCCACATAGTCAAAAGCCTGTGCTGCAGATGCAACAACACCAAGTGCCCGTGGGTCTGCCATGCCTACATCTTCAGAGGCAAAAATCAGCATTCTACGGAAAATGAACCTGGGATCTTCTCCGGCTTCCACCATTTTAGCCATCCAGAAAAGGGCAGCATCAGGATCAGAGCCCCGCATTGATTTGATAAAAGCTGAAATGGTGTCAAAATGTGCGTCTCCGTCTTTGTCATACAGCACTGCTCGTTGCTGAATCGATTCTTCAGCAATTTCCAATGTTATGCGCAGTGTACCATCTGAATCTGCCTGGCTGGTTAAGACTGCCAGTTCCAGCGCGTTTAAGGCAGCACGCGCATCACCAGCTGCCACATTTGCCAGGTGACTTCGCGCCTCTGCCAACAGGTCTACTTTTATATTTCCAAATCCACGTTCATTATCTTCCAGCGCGTTTTCAAGGATTTTCTCAACTTCAGATGTTGTAAGGGACTGAAGCTGAAAAATTCGTGAGCGGCTTACCAGAGACTTGTTTACTTCAAAGTATGGATTTTCAGTAGTTGCTCCAATCAAAATTACTGTGCCGTTTTCCACATGCGGAAGCATAGCATCCTGCTGTGCCTTGTTGAAGCGGTGCACTTCGTCCACAAACAACACCGAACGCCGCTGATGTTCGGTACGCACTTTTCGGGCAGTTTCAATGCAATTACGGATATCCCCTACTCCAGACAATACAGCATTGATTGAAAGAAATTCAGCCTGGGTCGTATTCGCAATAATTCTGGCAAGAGTTGTTTTGCCTGTTCCGGGAGGACCGTAAAAAATCAGGCTGGAAAGCTGATCTGCTTGAATTGCGCGGCGCAAAAGACGTCCGGGAGCAAAAATATGACTTTGCCCCACAAACTCTTCTATCGTCCTGGGACGCATTCTGTCTGCTAACGGCGCTTCCTTGCGAATTTGGCTTTGGTGTGTGTGTTCAAATAAATTCACCAGTACAGCTTGTTCAATTAGAATTGAATGGAAATTTCGCTGTTGAGTTTATATAGTGTGTGATGCATTACGATCCTACACACGTTTGGGATTTGATATAGGAATTTTACGTCAGACGAACACTTCTAAAATATGCCTTCCGTATCTACAACACAAGCACGGATTAATGAACTTAGCTCCAGTATTCATCAGTACAATCATTCTTATTACTGCAGCAGTGACTCAGAATCCAGCCTGCTTGGCTGTAATGATGAAACTTATGATTCGATGGTCAGGGAACTTGAAGAGCTGGAAAAACAGTATCCGGAATTCAGACTGGAAGACTCACCTACCGTTCATGTAATAGGGAAACCAAATACTGCTTTTCCGACAAGAAACCACAAAACCCCTATGCTCAGCCTGGGGAATATTTATTCATTTGATGAGCTTTTCAGCTGGGATGCAGATATAAGTAAAAGGCTTGGAGGACAAAAACCCTCATACGTTTGTGAACTGAAAATTGATGGTGTTGCAGTCTCTTTAATTTACAGGAATGGATTTCTTGAGGCAGGTGTAACTAGAGGAGATGGTACCCAGGGGGAGGAAATTACATCCAACATCAAGACTATCAGCAGCCTGCCTTTAATGATAAAAGATAAAAGCAACCTGGAGGTTCGTGGGGAAGTGTACCTGAAGCGAAAAAATTTCAATGCTATCAATCAGCAGCGTGCAATAAACGGCGAACCGTTATTTAAGAATCCCAGAAATTCTGCGGCAGGTTCATTAAGACTGCTTGACAGCACAGAAACCCGCAGACGTAAATTGGATGCTTTTATCTATAACATTTTAGAGGGAGGCCCGCAGGAAACTCATACCGGCAACCTGGATTATCTGCTGCAACTGGAATTTCCTGTTAACAGGGAAACAAAAAAAGCAGATACAATTGAAGAGGCAGTGGAATATTGCCGATACTGGGAAGAGCATAAGCAGGAACTGCCTTATGATATTGACGGTATCGTACTGAAAGTAAACGCACTCAAACATCATCGTCAGCTCGGTTTCACCTCGTCATCACCACGCTGGGCAACTGCTGTAAAATTTTCTTCAGAACAGGCAGTATCAGTATTAAGGGAAGTTGAAATCGGCGTGGGACGTACGGGAAACTTGACACCGGTTGCCATTCTTGAACCTGTAGAACTGAACGGTACAACAGTTTCACGAGCAACCCTGCATAACTATGATCAGGTAGACCGCCTGAACCTTCACCTTGGTGACCATGTAACCCTGGAAAAAGGCGGTGAGATAATACCAAAAATAGTTGCAGTTGATCCTACACTTCGTTCTGATACTGCACAAAAAATTGAGCCTCCCTCGAATTGCCCCTCATGCGGGTCACCAGCAGAACATACGGCAGGAGATGTTGAATGGCGCTGTCCAAATAAGAAATGTACTGCACAGCAAATGGAGCAAATTCTACATTTTGTTTCACGCAGAGCTATGGACATCGACACTATAGGTCCTGCACTGATTGAACAGCTGATGGACAAGCACCTTTTGCAAAACGCAGCCGATCTTTATCTGCTGAGTCACGAAGACTTGTCCGGACTGGAACGTATGGGAGACAAATCAGCGGATAATGTGTTGACAGGCATAGATAAATCCAGGCAATGTACTTTAAGTCAATTTATTCATGCACTTGGAATTACAAATGTTGGAGAAAAAACTGCTGGTATTTTAGCACGGCATTTCGGCACTCTGGAAAAGCTGATGTCTGCTGAAGGGGCAGACCTGGAAACGATTGAAGAAATTGGGCCCGTTACCGCGGAAAATGTTTTCTGCTTTTTCAGGGACCCTGAACAAAAGCAGCTTATTGCTGATTTCCTGGCGAGAGGTGTTCGCCCCAGGGAAGAACAAATACTGCAGATTTCGGAGTCACCTTTTACTGGTAAAACTGTTGTACTGACCGGTACGCTGTCTGAGCCAAGAGAGGTCTGGAAAAAGCGACTGATACTGGCTGGAGCAAAGGTGAGCAGCAGTGTTTCCAGCAAAACTGATTATGTACTGGCAGGAGAAAACGCGGGGTCTAAACTATTAAAGGCCGAAAAACTGGAAGTAAGTGTGATAGATGAAGGAGCGGCCATGAACTTCTTAGAAAATGAAAATTGATATTTTGTCTACTGATTACAACTGTTTCTAACATCAAAATAATGAACAGATAATGAAAGGAGTGATATTAGCTGCAGGTTACGCAACCCGTTTTTTACCTGCATCAAAAACTATCCCCAAAGAAATGTTTCCGCTGATTGACCGCCCGGCCATTGATTTCATCGTGCAGGAAATGGTTGATTCGGGAATCCGGGATATTCTGCTTGTTTCATCACGCAGAAAGAAAGTTATGGAGGATTATTTTGATCGTGAGGTTGAGTTGTCTTCAGCATTTTCCAAGTCCAATGAATTTGAAAAGCTCGAAGTTATAAAGCCAATCGAGGCAAATATATTCACCCTGCGCCAGCAGCACATGATGGGAACTGGTAATGCCCTGATGCTCGTTGAACCCTTTGTGGACAATGAGCCGTTCGTGGTTGCATATCCGGACGATATTGTGCTTGGTGAAAAACCCCTTTCAAAACAGCTGATCGAGACATGGGAAAAAACAGGCAGCACTGTATTAGCAGTTAAAGAAATGCAGGAAGACCAGTTATCAAGATATGGAGTAATTGAGCCTGGAAATTCCGGCAAGATCATGCAGGTGAAAAAAATGGTGGAAAAGCCCAAACAAGGTGCAGCTCCCAGCCGATTCGTATCATTTGGACGTTATCTTTATACATCGGACCTTTTTGATGCACTGAGAACCAGTGATAAAAATCATTCTCACAGGGGAGAATTCACACAAACCGAAGCAATAAATCATTTGGCGGCCAACGGTATGGTTTCCGCTGTACAATTCGAAGGCACTCGCTATGACCTGGGAGAACCCCTTGGTTTCCTGACTTCTGCCATGCAGATTGGGCTGATGCGGCCGGAGTACAAGAAGCCCCTGCTGGATGAAATGCGCAGGCTGATTGATTTGCATGATAATGCTGACAGCAGATGACATCTGCAGGTTTTACAATGTTTTAATCCTTCCGAGCTGTTCATACAAATTCTCAAAATAAAAACAGCTATTCTGCAGACTTTATCTTGGATTTTCCTGCCTGTTAAAGTTACGGTTCATTCTGAGGTAAATCTGTGAATACCTGTTCACATCCGGGACAACTGAGAGTATCAGGAAAACTCAATTTTAAAGCACAATAAAATTTAAAAAAATCTTTTATACCTGAAGCTTCACATGTTCACATTATTGAAGTACATGCTGATGTGTTTCTAAGAAAAATTTATAAAGACTGAAATAAATGAACAATACTGTACTGATTTTGATACGTCATGGAGAAACCTTGTGGAATACTCAGCTGAGAATGCAGGGAAGCCTTGACAGTGATCTTTCCCCAAAAGGAGAGTCACAAATCAAAGCTCTGGGGGAATGGATGAAAGAAGTTCCATTTGACTATCTTTACTGCAGCGACTCCGCACGTGCACGAAAAACTGCTGAAGCAATCAGCAAATGTACCGGGCACACATTGAATTTTGATAAGCGTCTTCGTGAGAAAGATCTTGGAATTTTCGAAGGTTTGACATCAGAAGAAGCCCGAGAGCAATATCCTGAAACCTTCCAGCTGTTCAAAACTGCTGGAGCAAACTATGTAATTGATCAAGGTGAAAGTACACAGCAGCTGCTGGACCGCGCTCTGGAAGCAATCGAGGAAATTCGGCTTCGTCATCCTCAGAAAGTAGCGGTGCTGGTAACCCATGGTGGTGTAGTGAGAGTATTAATGAAGCATGTGCTGGGAGTTCCCCTTGACGCACCTACTCAATTTATGATCAGTAATACAGGAATATTCCGTTTAGTCTGGAGAGATAAATGGATTGTGGCTGAAATGGGTGCAGTACCACATCTGGAAAAGATAAATAATGTTCCAGGGTCAAACTAGTCTGAATTTTTCAGCGGTAAAGATGCTTTCTAAAACTTCTACCTGTTAGACTGATTTATCATAAATACTTCACACTACAGCTAAAAAATCTAATCTTTACAATCTTGCATTTTGAGTTTACTAGAATTCCTTCAGCGAAGAAAAACGGAACGTTTATTGTGGGAAACTGAAGATTCCGGACTTAAAGTCCAGGTTTGGGAGAAACATGACCGACGTGAAATGCGCTTTGGGAACCACATCATGCAGAGTGTTTTTTCACGAATCAATTCGAACCATCTTGTTCTGCCATATTCTCGCTTCATGCTATTGGGACTGATTTTCTGTCCTGAACCTAAATCAGCTCTTCATTTGGGACTTGGAGGAGGAAG
>CAJXDX010000117.1 GCA_913052275.1 uncultured Pseudomonadota bacterium
TGGGTTTAGATGAAGATCCTCTTGCAGAGAGTGATCCGGAATTAAGAACAGATGAAGACCCTCTTGTTGAAACCAGTAAAAAATTTGGTTCAGAGAGAGATCTGCTCGAAGAAGCCAGTCCAGAACTTGGAATAGAAAAAGATCCGCTTGCTGAGTTTGATCCGGAACAGGTCTTTAAAGAAGATCCGTTGCAGAAAGCCAGTCCTGAACTTGGTTCGTCAGAAGATCAGGTATCAGAAAATGACGGAGCCCTGGGTTTAAATGAAGACCCATTTTCCGGAGAATCTGCAGGAAGCGATCAGCAGGAAGTGCTTGAATTTGAAGAAGAAACACCTGAGGGTGATGACCAGCTGCAGGAAGAAGAAGAATTTAATGTTAAGGTAAATTTTTCCCACAAAGTTAAAACACTGTTAGGTGCCAGCGAAACTGTTGGGCTGTCAGTCCTGGAACCATTATTGAGTGAAATAAAGGAATTTCGTTTTGTATCTACTTATGATCAGTCTGTTAAAATTCATACATCTCCGCGGATGTATAATTTCTTCCGGCTTTCAATCAGTTTTTCCCAGAATTACGAAGTAAATAAAAAGCGCATTTTTGACGGTTATGCAACTTTACGTGAAATATACTCAAATTACCGAACCGGACCTCATCAGCTGCGTTACGGAACTCAGATTTTCAGTCTTGGTAAGGTTGATTTGGATAAAGTAATTGATGTCTTGCACATGAACAATATAATGGGCTTATACACTTTTGATCCGGATGATACAAAAGACTCACTGACGTCCATCAGATACAACTGGTTTCGCGGGGGTCATACAGCCACAATGTACCTCGCCCCTATCCGTCAACAGTCTTTTGGTATGAGGTTTACAGAATTTCGTGAGGAAATTGAGAAAAAAGAAACTGATTCAGAAGAGAGCAGAGTCTCATTTTTGCGTGACTATTACGGTCTGCAATATCAGTGGACCGGAGACATCGTTGATACACGTTTGGGTTTGTTTCACTGGTTTGACGCTAATCCGTACATAAAATTTGAATACGAGGGAGCCTCAGAAAGTGATTCTGAATCAGTTCAGGGATCATTTGAAAAAATGCTTGGGAACTATACTGAAAAAGAAACAAGATCTGATTTCATAACTTTTGAATTAGATGCTATCTGGACTGATATGGTATGGAAATTGGAGTCTGGACTTTTCAAGAAAAGAAACTTCTATTCATATGAAAGTCCACAGGCAAGACAGGTACGACTTTCAACGTTTCAGTCACCGCATTTTGCCTTGGCTACTTCATTTGAAAGGACCTTCCCGTATTTTTACTGGCTGATGATATATTCCCATCGCAAGTCTTATGATGTCCCTGAAAATACTCATGTGTTCCTGTACGAAAATGAAGATTCTCTCATTCAAAGAAAAAGGGATGTTGTGCGAAATCAGGTTTCAGGAGTTGCAGTCTTAAAAACTCCGGACAATTCACTGCGCATAACTCTGTTGAATTATCAGACATGGCCTTTCGTTCAGAAAGGTTTTGCTTCCCTTTTTACATGGGAACATTACAAGGAAAACCTTGAACTCGAGCTCAAATTTTTTAGTTTGAAAACAGACAGGCAGAAAATGTTAAACAACCAGATTGCAACAAATCAGGTATTTTTGACATATACCCAAAAATTTGCAGCAAATTAACTTTTGAATGTTAATCCGCTTTTTCAACACTGTTAACAAGTTTCCCAAAACAATCCTGTTAATCATTCTGGCACTTAGTGCGTTCTTTTTTTACCAGGCAAAGGAAGGTTTGTTTGACCCTCAAACCGGGAAGATACGCATCAACAGTACAGTAGAGCCTTTCATTGAACGTGATTCTGGAGCCTACCAGCAATTCCTTGAAGCCAGAGAGGCATTTGGAAGCGCAGAAGTCGTTGTGGTTGCACTTCACGATAAAGAAAGAAAACCTGTTGGTCTTGAATTCCTGCTTACACTCAGCAAGCTCCAAAAAGAAATTGAGAATAGCGTTCCAGGAATCTCCACAGTCTTGAGTATGCTGGATATTCCGCAGTCTTCAGGGACCTGTCCGGGTAAATCCTATTTTCATCAAATGGACTATGGATCAGTTTGTCAATCTATACTGGAAAAATATCAACATGACATTGCCTGCTTGAGCAGTACTGTAACAAAAATAGATTCAGAGAAGGAATCAGATGAAAGCCTTGAAGACAGTCTTGAGGAAGGAATTGAAGACAGTCTGGAAGAAAGCCCAGAAGAAAGTCTTGCAGGTAGCCTGGATGATAGTCTTGAAGAAAATTTAGTAGAAAGTCCTGTCAGTGATGAGCAAACCCAGGATGAAACAAATACTTATACTGAACCATCTCTTGACTGCACGTTGACAAATAACAGCCAGAGTCCGGAAAAATTACATGATCAAACTGACAGTAAAATAAGAACCATTGTAAGCAGCTTAAAAAAACATCCCCTCTTTGAGGGAGATGTACTATCCAAAGATTTGAGTACTGCAGCACTTATCCTGACTTTCAAACCGGGATCAAATCCTGAATCTGACGGCACCCAGAATATTTTGAAAGAGCTGCTGACAAAACATCAGCAAAACTCCCAAATCTCAGACAAACTTCGAATAGCCTATGCCGGCCAGCCACGACAAATAAACAAGGCTGGCGGGCTGATAAACGAGGATATGGAAAAAATTTTCCCACTCAGTATTCTGCTGATCGTTGTCATACTTTTATTTTCATTCAGGAGTTTGCTGACTGTTATTGTTCCGCTGGCCGTTGTATTGTCAGGAATTATCTGGACGGCAGGCATAGTCGGTTTAATAGGCGGTGAGCTTAACTTGGTAACCATGGTCTGTGCACCCATCATTCTCTGCGTCGGAAGTGCCTACGTGATCAAATTTCTAAATCAATACCAGACCGAATCAATTCAGTTGCGAGAATCCAAAAAACCCGAAGACACTGAGACAACTATACCGGAAATAATAACGGCAACTATATCTTCTGTAACTGTACCTGTCACGGTTACTGCAATCACAACTGTTGCAGGATTTATAGCACTTGTAGTAAGTCCCATTCCGGCAGTTCAGGAACTAGGTCTTTATTCAAGTATAGGCATAGTTACCATCAATCTTTTTGCGCTTACTCTGGCGCCTGCGTTGCTGCACTACATCCACCTGCCTGAGTTACCAGTCACACAAAAGCAAAGCGGCCTACTGAATGCTTTTTTCAGCACAATTGTTGAATGGCTCCGGCTTCATTCAAAACAATTAATTTTGATATGGCTGATAGTCGCTGCTGCAGCGGCTCTTGGTATGTTAGGACTAAGCATCAACAGTACAACAAAGACATTTCCGGAAAACAGTCCGATTGTAAAGGATTTACATTTTATTGAAAATGAATTGGCCGGAACAGATTCGCTGCGTTTATTATTCAAAGCCAAACCTGACTCCATGACTCAGCAGGATACCTTGCTTAATCCCTTGAAAACAGCAAAAACCATTTTTGGACTGAAAAAGCTTCAGGACTGGCTGTTTCAGGTAAATGGCACTACAGAAATTGGCAATATTGAAGGACTCAAAATTGATAAAATTCATTCTCCCGTGGATGTTCTTGACCATTACCGGATGGGACTTGATAAATTGACTGATGATGAGGTAGTGAAATTTTATGCTAAAACAGGTGAAAACGGCCCAAAATTTTTAAGTGACGAGGAGGATATACTTCAGGTTACATTGAGGATGAGCAGCAGTGGTTCCACATCATTTCTTGCATTAAGAGATCTGCTCGTAGAAAAGACTCCGATGTTTTTGCCTGACCTGCAGTTCAGTTACACTGGTGGAGGAGTACTTGCCAGTGAATCAGCAAACAACATAGCACAGGGTCAGATTAACAGCGTAATCCTGGCGCTTGCAATAGTCTTCGTGATGCTTTCAATGCTTTTTCTTTCATGGAAAATGGGAGTGATTGCTCTATTCCCAAATGTGATAACAATTCTGGTTTTTTTTGGTTCTCTGGGATGGCTTGACATTCCAATCGGAGTGACGATTTCCGTAATTGCAGCAATCGCCCTTGGAATCGGTGTCGATGACACAATTCACTTTCTCAGTCATTACAATGAATACGCAAATAAACTCCGTAATAAAAGAAAAGCATCCATGAAAACTGTACCTGTTGTAGGACGCGCAATGCTGTTTTCCACAATGGCTCTTTCAGCAGGATTCATATTGTTTTCTCAATCAGAAATGGAATCTGTAATTCTATTCGGTACTTTTACCGCGGTCACATTGCTGGTTTGTCTGGCAATAGATATGACGTTCCTGCCTTCAGTTGTCATGGAAACCGGTTTAATAACAGTGTGGGATTATGTCGGATTAAAATTTGACGAGGAATTCATCAAGGATATAGACATGTTTCAGAACATGAAGGTAAGAGAAGCTAAAATGGCAAGCCTGATGGCATACACAGTTGATATGGATCCAGGTAAGCAGCTCTTTTCTCAGGGAGACATTGGTGACGAAATGTACGTGGTATTGAATGGCTCAATATCAATCTTCCTGGAAAAAGACGGAAAGCGCACAGACCTTGTGCGATTAGAAAAAGGAAATACTTTTGGTGAAATGGGACTGTTCAGGAATGCTGAACGAAGTGCAAGCGCGGAAGCTTATGAAAAAACCAGGCTACTGGTTATTAATCGAGATTGTCTTGAGCCCCTGAAAAAACGTAATCCTAAAATTGCCGCCAAACTGTTTTTGAATCTTGCCAACAGTCTTCAATCATCCTTAAAGGAGACGGATGAACGGCTGCTTGCTCAAAAAGACTTTAACCTTTCCAGCCTCGAAGCCAAGTTAAACGAGGATGCGGAATTAGAGCAAAAAGAAATGTCCATTGATCCTAAAGCAGAATGGGAAAAGCTTGGTAAAAAATGGCATGCCAAGCTTGAACCATTCACCACTCAATTTTCTGTTTCAACAGGGAAAAAATTAACAAAAATTAATCCGGAAAAAGGGAATTACGTTTTCATTAAATCAGGTGAAGTAGCAGTTGAGTCCAGGGTTTCACCTGAAAGAAACGCATTTTCTGTAGGCTATTGCTGGACAAGGAAGGGTTTTGATTTGATAGGTGAATTTGTGCTGTGTGAAGGAAAGGCTGATTCCAGGGCTCGAGCAACAGCACGCAAAGATTCAGAACTTATGCATTTCACTCATGAAAGTCTTTTATCTCTTACCCAGCAAGAGCCGCGTGTTGCAGCTCAATTCCTCGAAAATCTGGTCTGTATGCTCTCTGATCAAATCGCCATTGCGGATAAGCGTCTGCAAAACAATTAAACAGATTTATAAAAATTTTACATAGCTAATATGAAGTTCAGAATTTTTTTTAATTCTCTGCTTCCAAAAGCTGTTCACAGACATCAGGCTGTTAGTAAGCAAAATCAAGTTACTTAATTATTTATGCCGGCTGAAAAAGATTTGAAAATTCTGGTTGTTGATGATTTTTCAGCTACACGTACAATAGTGATTAATTACCTGAGCAAGCTTGGTTACAAAAACACGGTTGAAGCAGAAGATGGGTTTTCAGCATTGGCCAGGCTTAAGTCAGCTCTTTTTGATCTGGTGGTCACAGACTGGAGTATGTCTGATATGAGTGGATTGGATCTGCTGAAGCAGAT
>CAJXDX010000118.1 GCA_913052275.1 uncultured Pseudomonadota bacterium
AAATTGTGGAATTTTGTAACTTGGAAAGTTGCAGCCAGCTGATTTCCACTGACCTCACAGCGGGTGTTTTTATGCCTGTGAAATTTGCAGTCTATCAAGCAGATAACAAAGAACAAGTTTTTGTCTCCTTTTTAAAACCCACCGCTTTTGCCAGTATTTTCAATTCTGAAAGAATGATGAGAATTGCAGAAATATTAGAAAAAGACATGTATGAAATTCTTGATGAAATTATTTTCTAGATGTGGATTATCTTTTTTAATAGCTTTTCCAATATTAGTTAATTCTCAAATTTTTCCCTCTCTTAACGCCCATCAAAAAGCTAACTCAGGAGCAAAAATAATCCCCGGGGGAGATTTTACACTAAGATCTGCCGATGGGCCTTTGTCTCTGAAGGATCTACGCGGAAAGGTGGTCATATTGTTTTTTGGGTACACCTCCTGTGCGGACGTTTGTCCGATATCACTGGCAACGATCGCCAATGCATTTTCAAAGTTGACACACGTTGAGCTAAAACGGATTCGATCACTTTTCATCAGTCTTGATCCTGAGCGGGATACTCCGGAAAGACTCAGGAAATTCACAGGCTATTTTCATCCAAATATTGTGGGAGTTACAGGAATCCCGGAGGTAGTGGCCGATGTCGCTCAAAAGTATGGTGTCGAAATGGAAAAGAATGAGTCAAACAATTCGTCCTTGGGCTACACGATTTCGCATACAACAAATATTATTGTCGTCGGTCCTGATGGAGAAATCAGCAAAACATTCCCGCACGATATTGATGGGAGACCTCTTTTGCATCAAATTAAAAGTCTTTTGAAGATCAAACAATCGTAAGTGTCCCTGATTCCAATCATGCATAGATTTACCGCGTACCAGTGGTACTCGGCAACTCCTAAATGTCTGGTATATTTCTTAACGGCACTGATCATCCTGATACCTCATGCTACAGCGTTTGAGCATGAAGGGTCATCGGTAAATTTCCAGGAGTACAGCCGCGATGTAATCAGGAAAAACAGAGAGAAAAACAAGCCGTATTTTCTCCTTTTTGCCGCTCAGTGGTGTCACTGGTGTGACGTTTTCAATGAAGAAACGCTGAGCAGGAAAAAAGTGTATACCTACCTGCGAAATCATTTCACGAACATTTTCATAGACGCAGATATCCATAGCTCTGCCTACCGCAAATACAAGGCGACAGGTGTGCCTTTTACTGTATTTTTAAATCCTGACGGTTCCCTCTATTACAAGTATGCTGGAACGCTTTATGCGGACGAATTCCTTGAGGTAATCCAGGATGTCCATAAAAATATTTCCGAAAACAGATCTGTGGATGGGGAAGAAAATTCTCAAATAGAGTATGTCCCCCCTGCTGAACTTAAAAAAGCCGACCTGGTGAAATTACGTGAAATGTTCCACCAGGGAATTCTAGACAACTTTGACTTGAAAGAATATGGCCTTGGTACGGGGGAAAAATCCATACTTCATCAAACCTTTCTATACCTTTTACATTCTTTGAGAGGAACCGACAGGAAAGATGCCATTCGATGGATCACCAGGACTCTGGAAAAAGCAATTGAGCATATTTACGATCCGGTCGAAGGGGGATTTTTTCGGTATGCTGAAAAAAAGGACTGGCAAATACCACACTATGAAAAAATGGCTGACCTGAATGCCGGCGCTGTTATGATTATGTATGAAATCAACAGGCAAAGTCCCTCTCCTGATTTGAAAAAAGCTGCAGATAAAACCGTGCAATATTTGACTTCGACATTGTTTGATCCGAATATAGGCTCTTTTTTGAGTTTCCAGGAAGCAGATACTTCATACTATTTTCTTAGTGGTGATCACCGCAAGAATGGGCAGCGGCCCAATGTTGTAGAAAAGGTTTTTACCGACCGACTTGCAAAAACTCTTGTTTATCTGATAGATGTGCTCGACTACACCACGCGGAATTCACTGGAGGAGAAGGTAACCCAGTCTCTTGATTTCATGGCAGAAATGATTCTCAAAAATGACCAGCTATACCATTACTATTCTATTTCAGAAAGGCAGTGGCTTCGCAGCGGCAGTCTCCCGGACTACGCCTATTCTGCGACACTGTTTCTCAAAGCAGCGACAAAATTTCTAAGCAAGCGCTACCATGAGGTTGCCATGAAGATTCTACGGCTGTCAAAGGCAAGGTTCCACGACGCAGAAAAACGGATCTTTTTCGATCCATCTATGGACAGTTTAGATGATGTAGAGTATCTGATGGAGATGAACGGACTGTTTGCCCAAATGATGTTAGACATGGAAATGATCCAGTGGACAAACGATGATCATCGAAACCAAACAGAACCGATGATAACCTATTTTTCTGCAATGGATGAGTTGCTTGAAGACCAAATTTGGGATGCTGAAAACTGGCAGTTTGCTGAGCGTTATGTACCTTACTTGAAAGCTGTTGACAAATTCCTTGCTTCCAGGGAGTAAACATGTCCTGCATGTTCGACGTGAACATCTAAAGACCTGCGATTATTTTGATCATTCAATTCAGTATTTATTAATGCTGAACCTGATTTAACCTCAGATTTTTTTCTTGCAAAAAAAGGGTATAGTGATATATTCGATATATCGGATTATTGTTTAATATAATAAACTAGTTTAAATTTTTACTCAAAATTCACTGATTTTGAATTGTAACCCCTAGTATGTTTGGGTTCTTATGCTAAACCAGAACGTAATAAGATCTGCTGCTTCGTCCGGAATGACAAGCCTAAGTAAGTAATTTCAGTATCTTATGGTAACCCGTGACCCAAAGAATACACAGAATAATTTAAAGATTAAGTCAGAAAAAGGAGAGTTATGGGAGTATTGATTGAAATACCTTCTGCATTAAAACAATATGTAAACAACCAGGATGAGGTCGAAGTTGACGGCAGCTCAGTTGAAGAGGCATTAGATTCTTTATGCACACAATTCACTGAACTCAAACCAAACCTGTTTGACGAAAATGGCATAGTCAGAAATTTCATCAATGTCTATCTCAATGATGATGACATTCGCTATGCTGACGGCATGAACAGTGCGGTTAAGGACGGAGACAGCATTCAGATTGTCCCTTCAGTAGCGGGAGGATCTGTATACAGCTAAAAAGGGCAAAATGACTTTAAATAATGAGGAAATCAACCGATACAGCCGGCACCTGACCCTGCCTGAAGTCGGCATGGGGGGCCAGTTGAAGTTGAAAGAGGCCAAAATACTGATGATTGGAGCCGGGGGTCTGGGTTCACCATTGGGCATGTATCTGGGTGCTGTGGGAATCGGGAAACTCGGGTTAGTTGATTTCGATGTAGTTGATCACACAAATTTGCACAGACAGATCGCGCATGCCGCGTCTGATGAGGGCCGGCCTAAAGTTCATTCTCTGTGCGACACAATTCTGGCGGGTAATTCCAATATTGAAGTTGAGGTGCATAATATTCGCCTTGAGCGTGAGAACGTTCTGGAACTGTTCGGGCAATATGACATCATTGCTGACGGATCTGATAATTTTGAGACTCGATACCTGATCAATGACGCTGCATATTTTACTAAAAAGCCGCTTGTATCTGCTTCAATTTTCCGCTTCCAGGGACAGATAACAATCTTTGATCCTGAGTCCGGCGGGCCGTGTTACCGGTGTCTCTATTCAGAACCGCCTCCTGCCGCACTGGTTCCAAGTTGAGCAGTTGCGGGTGTCCTGGGCGTGCTCCCGGGAGTTGTTGGACTGATACAGGCCACAGAAGTAATTAAGCTGATTCTGGAGAATGGAGTTCCCCTTAAGGGACGATTGCTCTTGTATGACGCTATGAAGATGAATTTCAAAGAGGTACGTGTACGTAAAGACCCAGAATGTGCCCTCTGTGGAAAGCATCCTACCGTTACTGAATTGATTGATTACAGGGAATTTTGTGATATACAGCTCCCGGGAACTGCAGTACAGGAAGAATTTGACGAGGACTCATTTGAGCTTTCTCCCCTGGAATTCAAAACGGCGCTAGATCAGGACCCTGCAGCGGTGCTGGTTGATGTTCGCGAACAATATGAATGGGACATCTGCTACATTGACGGCGCAAGGTTGTTGCCAACCAGCAGTTTTGATCCCGCAACCAGCGGACTGGATAAGGAAACACCGATATATTTATATTGCTACAAAGGTCAGCGTTCAATGACAGCTTTGAAGGAACTCTGGAACGCCGGTTACAAAAATCTTAAAAACCTGAAGGGTGGCATTGATCTCTGGGCGGAAGAAGTTGATCCGGATATGCCGCAATATTAATTTCAGGGGAAGACCCGTCCAGAATGCCAAAATCTTTTTCAGGTAACAAAGGATTTTAAATGGAGATTCCGGAAAATATTTTAGCAGAATGTCATGCGCACGGCGTTGATGCATATCCGGAGGAGACATGCGGCTTTATCACAGGTAACCGTGATGATCCGGACTCACTTGAGACTGTATGGCCGATGCGAAATATCATGAATGAGCTTCATGATAAGGACCCGGCACAGTATCCCCGAACCGCCCGTGACGGATATGTAATTGATCCGCTTGAACAATTGAAACTTGAACGTTCCCTTAAAAAAGAGGGAAAGGAGATTAAAGTAATTTATCACAGCCATCCGGATGTTGGAGCTTATTTTTCAGAAAAAGACAAGGAGGATGCACTGTGGAACGGGAAGGCCAGATATCCCGGAGTAAAATTTTTAGTCTGTGGTACAACCGGAGGAAAACCTGACGGGGAGATTATTGCGGACTTCAATCAGGACAGCGGTGATTTTGATATAACACCAGTTACTGTTAATTCAACCGAAGCTTCTGCTGGTATTGTAGGCGGTGCCTTTGGAATTACCGGAATCCTGCCCACCATTGATTTCATTCATGAGTGGAAAAATGGGAATCGTGAACTGCAGCATGGTTATTTTCGTTTTGTCAAACAAAGACAAATCAGGGACCTGCAGGAAGAAATTTGTTCCCGCACCGGTGCAAGGTACGCCCTCACCTTCTGCTCAGGAATCGCAGCATTATTTGAACTGCTGATTTACCTTCGTGAGACTCTCTCAAACATCAATCTTTATTTTTCATCGGATACAGCACTTTCAGCCGGCGATATCCAAAATCTGGAAATTTCATGTAAATCGCTTGATCTGGAAAATCTGATCAACCCGGACTTGCTGTCCGCAAAAAACGGGGATGTTTTGCTGCTGGCCATGGAAGTTCCGGAATTGTTTTTAAAAGAAAATGCCGAATGGCTGGAAAAATTAAAGCGCCAGAGAGTGACTGTTATTTTTTACTCATCACATCTGCCGGTTTTTAATGAATGGCCCGGCGGTCTTACTTACTGGATAACGGGAATCAGCAGTGCGGAATTCAATGATAAACTATTCGGAATTGAAGGAGGCATAATTCTGAGCAATGCGGACAGGCAAATTGCGGAACTGATTGAAACCTGTAAACGAAGCGGGTCGGTTCTTTCCGCACGCAGCGCGGCAGTTCTGCTAAAATTGCTGCAGGATCAGGAAACAGATCTAAATGGCATTAGCTTAGTTTCCGGAATTAGCAAATTCCCAGCAGATTCAAAACCGGAGCAGCTGATCTCAAAAAAGTTGTGTGAGTGGGA
>CAJXDX010000119.1 GCA_913052275.1 uncultured Pseudomonadota bacterium
AAGGTGCCGCCCTTAACTCGATACAGATTGCGGAAGTATTGGAAGCTGGTTAGTTAGACAGGTTTGAGGAATTATAATATCTTACCCGTTTAATGTGGTGGATATATTAAAACGAAAAATGAATTAAATATTATGCGATTTTTCTTTTCCTCAAAAAGTCTGCTGATAATTGCTGCCTTTTGTTTTTCCACACAATTTGCTTCAGCTCAAAGCACCGAACCCGCGATCGCCACGCTTCTACAGGTGGAAGGTTCCGTGGAAGCTGTGACAGCTAAATCCCCAAAAGGACGCAGGGGCATAAACGGTATGCTTCTGTTTTCTGGAGATAAAATCAGCACTGCAAAAAATTCCAAAGCAACCATTGAATATCGGGACGGCTCAAGAGTGCGCCTGTTTCAGAATTCTCAATTGGTACTCAATTTATCCGAAGAACAGGCTACCAGCAAACGCACTTTCAAATTTCAGCTCTCACTAAATAAGGGTTCTTTGCGTGGAAGATTCCTCAAAGGGCTCCAGCGGACAAGAATACGTACCCCCACAGCCCAAATTGGAGTCAAGGGAACTTCCGTCAGGATAAAGGATAATGACAACAGGGCTACAGTATCTTTAACAGAAGGGCAGGTTGAAGTCAGCAATATCTCTTCAAAAACCATACTGAATCCCGGACAGTGGCTGCCTGATTTTGGACGTACAGAAGATTTAACAGAAAAAGTCGCCCCCCTGCCTAATATTCTGCATCTCAAAACAGATGATTATGAACTTGATTTTCGGGATGGTAAAGCAAAACAGTTAAAGTTCAGTGTTCAACTCCAACATGGCATCAGCGGCAAATCTGTTGCACGAAGCGGACTTGTAGTGTTTGAAAGTGATTACTACAGCATCCGTCTGCCTAAAAGATTCATGCTTGACAAAAAAGGTTTTGCCCGTGTACTTGTGGGAATTGATCCGCCGCGACTGACAGATCCAGGATTTAAGGGACTTATAACCATACGTGCATTCATGGACCAGGATGGCTTTGATGACGTGGCTGAAGGCAGTTTGGTGCTTAAGATACTTAATGCAGGCAAAAAAAGAACACTGCTTATTAACCCTGAAGGTGGTGTGACAGAAAAAAATAACTGAAGTTATTCTTTAAAGTTTTATCTGCAGAAAAAATTATTTATGATTTTTTTTCAGAATGCAGCAAAACTTGTGCGTAAAAAGATTTTATTCAGATCTTGTGATCATGAAAACAGTCGTGCCCACAATTAAGATTCCCCCCAGCAGGGTCTGTAATGAAGGAACTTCTCCTAGTAGGAAAAGCGCGAACACAATCGCACACACAGGTTCAAGGCCCGCAATGAGCATGCTGGCTGTTTGAGCCCGTACATTTCTCAGTCCGTTGATAAGCAGTGCGTGCCCTCCTACAGTGCAAACCACACCAAGCACAAACAATAATGCCCAGTCTGCAGTGCTTAGAACCCATGATTCAGATAAAGACCAGGGCAGGAGAACCATTGCAGCAAATCCATTCTGCCAGCATGTGAGAAGCAGTGGAGAATGGTGACGCACATGCCCCCGATTCAGCAGGGTAAGCAGGGCAAAACCGAGACCTCCCCCCAGGCCCCACAGTACTCCTTGAATTACTGATCCGGAAAGAATGCTGCCGGAATTATCTGATGGAGAGGTGGCCATCAAGGCCAGACCGCAGATAACAATCAATACCGCTGATACGTTCCTTTTACTGAGTTTTTCATGAAAAAATATCGGTTCCAGAAAAGTTGTGAACAAAGGGTAGCTTGCAAATGTAAGCAAGCCAATTGCAACTGTGGAAACCTGAATAGATTTAAAGAATGCTATCCAGTGAACTGCCAGTATGATTCCACATAGTATCAGCCTGAGCCATTCCCGATAATGGCTGAAAATTACCTTCTTGCGCAGGACCAGCAGGGCAAGCAATAAGGCTCCAAAGGCAAAAACTGTCCTTCCCTGAACAATTAATAATGGAGAATGAGAAAGAAATTTTCCGAAAAGTCCTGTCAGGCTGACAAAAGGAAGGGCCACCAGAACACTGATAATTCCGTTCCGATACGAAGCCGCAGTGCCATTGATATCGGACATTGATCTGTCGTTCAAGCAGCTTTTCTGGTACGCAAATGTACCCTTAAGATCGTAATTGCGGCAGGAGTCATCCCGGTTATCCTGCTGGCTTGTCCTAAGGTGTCTGGTTTTGATTTTTCCAGAATTTCAATAACCTCCCTGGATAGTCCGGGAATTCCGGATAACTCCATGTCGTCCGGAAGCGATATCCGGTCGAGTTGGTTAATGTGCTTTAGTTCCTGGTTCTGGCGTGCAAGATATCCCGCGTATTTTATGTTGACTTCAACCTGTTCCCGCACTGCGGCTGAATATGATTCCCAGTCTATTTTACCGCTGATGGAATCACATGCCTGCAGCTTTTCAATATTTAATTGTGGACGTTTCAGCAAATCATAAACTTTAACTGCGGTCTTGAGCGGAGATTCACCTAGCATTTTCAGTTCTGACTGTACAGATTTGTTGGGTGAGATTTTTTCGGCTTTTACCATGCCGGTTAAACTCACTATTTCCCGCTGTTTTTGTTTAAATTGGAGATAATTATTTTTGGGCAGGGTGCCAAGTTCCCATCCTTTCTGGCTTAAACGGTCATCTGCATTATCTTCCCGTAAATGCAGTCTGTACTCGGCTCGTGAAGTGAACATCCTGTAAGGCTCAGCTACTCCCCGTGTGATCAGGTCATCAATCATCACTCCGATATATGCTTCATTGCGCTGCAGGATAAAAGGCTGTTTTTTTCGTACCTTCAAAACAGCATTTATTCCTGCCATCAGCCCCTGCGCGGCTGCTTCTTCATAGCCGGTTGTTCCGTTGATTTGACCTGCAAGATAAAGATTCTTAACGTTTTTTAATTCAAGCGTGGCTTTTAACTGAGTTGGATGAACCATGTCGTATTCAATGGCATAGCCCGGCTGCAATATTTCAACTTCTTCCAGGCCATGAATACTGCGCAGAAAATCATGCTGAACATCAACAGGCAGACTTGTGGAAAGTCCATTGGGGTAAATCATCATGCTTTCCTCTGAATATCCCATAGGTTCCATGAACACCTGGTGGCGTTTTTTGTCCGCGAACTTGACAATTTTATCTTCGATCGACGGACAGTAGCGCGGACCAATCCCTGTTATTTGTCCGCCGTACAGAGCTGATCTGCCAAGATTGTCTTGTATTATCCGGTGTGTGTTTTCATTTGTGTAGGCAATGTGACAGACTACCTGAGGAAGCAGAATTTCTGAATCCCAGAATGAAAATTTCTTAGGCTTTTCATCTCCAGGCTGTATGCCCAGTTTACTCCAGTCAATGCTTCTCTTGTCCAAACGTGCCGGTGTACCGGTTTTCATTCTTCCAAGTTGCAGAGACTGATTCCCAAGTGACAATGAAAGTTTTTTTACTGACGGCTCTGCAACTCTTCCTGCTTCCACTCGATCTTCCCCGCGATGAATCAGGCCATTCAGGAAAGTGCCAGTGGTGATAATAACTGTTTCTGCTAAGTACTCATCATTATCAGTGCGTAGTCCAAATACCTGATCCCCCTGCATCAATAATTCTTCTGCAGTTCCTTCAACAATCATGAGCCCGGGCTGTTTTTCAAGTTTCTGTCGCATTACCTTTTTGTATGCAAGATAATCAGACTGACAGCGGGATCCTCTGGTTGCAGCACCACGAGAGGCATTCAGCACACGAAACTGTATACCGGTGGCATCTGCTGCCTTCCCCATTTCTCCGCCCAGTGCGTCTATTTCCTTGACCAGATGTCCTTTCCCAATCCCGCCAATTGCAGGATTGCATGACATCTGGGCAATTGATTCTCGTGACTGAGTGATCAGCAGTGTTTCTGCTCCCATCCTGGCTGCAGCCAATGCGGCCTCACTGCCTGCATGTCCTCCGCCAACTACCAGGACGTCATGTTTTGTCGAGTTGATTTTCATTGAACTTTTATCCGGGTCAGCTTTGCTGAAACGTTTTTAAATTTTTCAACTGAAAAAAATTGAAAATAATTTAAATGATGAATTTTATCAGTATAATGCTGAAACTTTCAAAATGTAAATTCTAGGCAGGAACCTCGTTCAGCATTTGTTTAATTTCGGTATAAATATTTTCCGGTGAACCAGTCCCGTCAATAGCCCTGAGTATGCCTTGTTTCTGATAGTATCTGACCAGAGGTTCAGTCAGCTCATGGTATGTGTTGAGTCTGGATTGCACAATTTCTTCTTTGTCATCTTCACGCTGCACCAGCTTTTCTCCGGTAATATCATCTTTTCCTTCTATTTTAGGAGGATTAAATTCTATGTTGTAGCTCCTCCCGCTTGTTATGTGAAAACGTCTGCCTGCAATCCGTTTTATTGCCATCTCATCAGGAACACATAATCGAATTACCACGTCAATTTTCTGATTCCGGTCTGAAAGTATTTGATCAAGTTTTTCTGCCTGAGCAAGTGTACGGGGGAAACCATCGAGCATGTAGCCGTGTTCACATTCCGTACTGAAAATTCTGTCCTTGACTATACCTATCGCTATTTCATCAGATACAAGTTCACCTTTATCGATAATGGATTTGGCCTGCATTCCAATTTCTGTCCCCTTACTGATAGCTGCACGCAGCATGTCTCCTGTGGAAAGCTGTACAAAGCCGAATTCACTTATTAATTTTTGAGCCTGAGTACCTTTACCGCATCCCGGAGGACCAAGCAAAATTATATGAATGTGTTTTTTCATCTGAAAAATGAATGCTCTATATTCAATTTTAGAAAAACTGAGTGTTTATTTGACTTTTTATATTGTGAAAGAAAAAATCTTCCTCATTCACTTTAGAGGCAGGGACGGTGAGGTGATTAAAATAAACAACCAGGTTTGAAAGTTCCATTATAAAAAAATTACTGACAAATGAACCTATAAGAAAAAACTGGAATCCATGTTATAAGGTTTAAAACAAATAACAATTAAAATTCATTTTTTTATCTTCAGACTGGTTCAATAACACAATTCATCAAAACTTCAGGCACATGTGATTCATTGGGGAGTAAAAGCAGAGTGCTGACAATCCGGGCAATGTCTTGAGGATGGGACATAATTTCCTGCTTAACAGACGGAGCATGAATTGCTGTCATTTCGGACTGCACGTAACCGGGGCAAACAGCTGTTACCCTGATTCCATCTTCCCAGCCCTGCATACGGGCAGTATGAGAGGCTGCCAGTGCGGCATATTTGCTCATTGAATATCCAACCCAGTTCCCTTTTACTCTTTTTCCGGACATTGAAATAATATCAATTATGCGTCCACAACCCGATTTACGCAAATAGGGGAATGCAAGGCGGGTTAAGCGCAGCGGAGCTTTGGCATTTACTTCCCACATTTCATCCAGCAATTCTTCCGAATCATCTTCAAG
>CAJXDX010000120.1 GCA_913052275.1 uncultured Pseudomonadota bacterium
GTCATTATTCAGATCATGCACCAGGTTTTCCAGCTCTTCCTGGGATGTAGTTTCAGGCAGGTCGTGTCCAACTGACCTGATTCCCAGTTCTGCACAGGTTCTTTTCTTGTTGCGTACATATATTGCTGAAGCAGGATCTTCACCAACCAGAATAACTGCCAGGCATGGCTCTACTCCCCTGGCTTTTAAATGTTCTACTTCATTGCGCAACTCCTCATTGATTTGCGCACTTATTATTTTTCCTGAAATTAATTCACTCATGTTTTTTAGAATTATGAAATTTAAAGATAGTTACAAATCTGCAATTTCCCTGTAAAATGGGGATTGCACACTCAAGATTAAATTTTATGGATATATACAAAAAAATTGATGTGCTTCACCTAAAATTAGGCGGCAACATCCAGGAATTCGAAGCAGGTGCAGGTCTGCCGACAAACTATTCTGACAGATTATCAGAAGAAATCAATCTGCTCCTTAACGGCTGCGGATTATTTGATCTCAAAGCCTGCTGGCTGATTGCCTTGAGAGGCCCAGATGCGGGAACATTTTTACAGGGAATGGTTACAAGTGACGTGTTGCAGCTGGAAGTTGGCCAGATACATTCCAGCTTGATCTGCGGTAATAAAGGAAAAATTCAACATCATTTGCTGATTCTTCGCAGTCATTCAAATGAGTGGATAGTAATTTGCGATCCGGGAGAAGGGCGTGCGGTTGGAACATTGCTGGATAATTTTCATGTCCGTGAAGACTTGAAATTACGTCTTCTCAACAACGAAGAAATGCTGCGGATGGACTTGATAGGACCTTATGCGGAGAATATTTTAGAAAAAATGGGACGTGATCCAGATAATTTCCAATGGGTGTTTGAGGGGACCACAGTATTTTCTACAAAATATGATTTAGGAAGATCACCACGATTTATCAACCTGGTTGATATTGGAGTAATACAAAAATATGTTGAGAAGGTTCTCAAATTTCAGAACGTTGATCTGATTAGCCTTGAAGCATTTGATCTGATTAGAATAGCTGAGGGAGTTCCAAGGGCAGGCGTTGATTACAGCACAGAGAATTTTCCTCAGGAAGCAGCACTTGGGAATCACATATCATACAACAAAGGATGTTACATCGGCCAGGAACCACATGCACGAATGTATCATCGGGGTCATCCGAATTGGCTTTCCGTCTGGTTAAAAATTCCAGGTAAGTCTCCTGCAGCTGCCGGAAGTCCCCTGTTTCAAGGTGGAAAGGAAATAGGGGAAATCACAAGTTTTGGGGAAAGTATTAAGGATGAAGGATTTCACCGTGGAATTGCCATGATCCGGCATGAAATTGCAAAAGAAAACAAACTGCTTGCTCTGGCGCCTGACCAGCAGCCATTTATAGAACATGAACCGCTGCCGAGTAACATTTCATAACAATCACACACTTCCGGGTGATGCTGCCCTGCCTATATTCCCATTTCCAATGGGCTGTTTCACAGTAGTCTGTTTGTTATCTTTTATAAGTGTGTTTTTCTATAACCTTTTTTGATGTCAGGGCATAAACCGAAAAACTCTATTATAATAAAAGTACCGGTTAAGTGACAAGTTACGTGAAAGTCCGTAAAAATAGTCGTCTCCGGAATTATTATATTTTTTGCGCCTGATGCTCCATTTTCTTCCTGAACCATTCATTTCCAGCTGGTATACTCCAAAGTCAATGTTCGCTCTCCGATCTGATTTGTTTAAATACAGTACTTCAGGAGCAAACTCACTGCGGTTAGTTTCAGAAAGTACCTTGATTATATCACCTGTAAACTTCAGCTCATAAGTTACCAGACGAGGCGGGTTCCAGGGTGACAACTGCTCTTCATTAGTCAATAAGGCGGGACGGTGGTCCAGTGCATCTTTTGGTGTTTTATATCCTGCATTTTTCTTCCAGCCACTGACCTGCAAAGGTGAAAGCTCTCTGAAATTTACAAATTTTTTAAATTCACTGCGCAAATAACCTTGAGACGACTTGCGTTTTATCTTCAGACCAATGGTGTTAATTGAATATTCTGCAAGCTGCTGAGGCAAAGCTTTATAGACAACATCCTCAAGAAAAAAAATCCTTGATTCACTGGAGATTTTACCTGTTAAGATTTTTCTGTTTGGTGTATTGATCAAAACCTGCATCTCCATTTCTTCTGCAAGTCTCAGATTAGAACTGAATCGTGAAAATTCCAATTCTACTTTTCCAGTTATCAGCAAATGCCACCAGTGATTCATTTCAGAACGTGCATCACTATGGTCAGGATTCAGTGATAATGCGGTTTCTAACCTGCGAAATGCTTTGTGAAATTCCTTTTTCTTTAAATAGTGCTCGTACATTTCGAAATTTTCTGCAGCAACCCTGACATTCATTCTGGTCAAGGCCTCTCGAATTTCTTCGTTGTCCGGATCTTCAATGGCAGCTATCCGGTATTCTATGGCTGCTTCAGCCCAGCGTTGTTCCTGTTCCAGTTTAAGTCCCTGATCATAATGAAAAGAGCAGCTGACGAGAAGCCAGGGAGTAAAAAGCAGGAACAGTTTTCGTCCGATAGTCAATCGCAAAGATCTCATGATTTAACATTCATTGGATAGTTAGGAGCTTCTTCAGTAATAAAAATATCATGCGTGTGGCTTTCTCTTAATCCCGCGTCAGTAATTTTAACAAAGCGTGTCTTTGTACGTAATTCATCTATCGTTGCGGAACCTGTGTATCCCATGCCTGCACGCAAACCACCTACAAACTGGTAAATTGAGTCAGCCAGATGTCCTGTGTAAGGCACACGACCTTCGATTCCTTCAGGAACAAATTTAACTTCTTCTTCAATATGATCCTGAAAATAACGATCTTTGCCGCCTTCCTTCATTGCACCTAAAGAACCCATGCCTCGATAGATTTTGTAGCGTCTGCCCTGGTACAGCACTACTTTCCCGGGAGACTCAGCACTTCCTGCGAACAAGCTGCCAATCATCACCGTGTGGGCTCCCGCAGAAATAGCTTTTACAATATCTCCGGAATATTTAACACCTCCATCAGCAATAACAGGAACGTTTGAATTGCTGAGCGCGTCAGAAACTTTGTCAATAGCAGTGATTTGGGGAACTCCGATGCCCGCTATCATACGTGTTGTGCAAATTGAGCCAGGACCAATCCCTACTTTAACAGCGTTCACACCGGCCTTAACCAATGCGTCAGCGGCCTCTCCTGTAGCTATATTTCCGCCGATAATCTGCAGGTCCGGGAAGTTTGAACGAAGTTTTACTATGCTGTCAATTACGCCTTGTGCATGTCCGTGAGCAGTATCAAGTACAACTGCATCTACATCGCTTTTAATAAGCATTTCTGCACGTGTTAATAAATCTGAGGATGGACCCAAAGCAGCTCCAACTAAAAGACGTCCCTGCTCATCTTTATTAGCCTCAGGAAACTTACGAGCCTTTTCGATATCCTTGATGGTTATCAGCCCTACGAGCTCATAATTTTCTGAAACAACAAGCAGTTTTTCAATCCGATGTTTATGCAGCAAACGTTTGGCTTCATCCATTTCAATGCCCGGGGCAACTGTAATCAATCGTTCATGTCCTCCTGTCATCAAAGCTGAAACAGGCTGATCGAAATTAGTTTCAAAACGCAAATCTCGATTTGTCAGAATGCCCACCAGTTTACGACCTTGGGTAACAGGAACACCCGATATGCGGTAATCTTTCATTAAGGTCAAGGCGTTCTGCAGCGGCTCATCAGGTTCCACCGTAATGGGATCAGAAATCATTCCACTTTCGGAACGTTTGACAAGATTGACCTGCCTTGCCTGGTCTTCAGAACTCATGTTCTTATGTATAATTCCCATACCTCCTTCCTGGGCCATGCAGATAGCTGTCTGATGTTCGGTAACTGTGTCCATTGCCGCACTTAGCAATGGAATGTTGCATCCTAATGTTTGGGTAATTCTGCTTTTTACGGAAACTTCTGAAGGCAATAATTTGGAATGTCCAGGGAGTAGAAGGACATCATCAAATGTAAGGCTGTCCTCTATTCGGTCTTTTAGCATTATGCTTGTTGGTGATGAGCTTTATAATATTGATGCAGGAATAAATATATTCGGTTTAAAATGGGATGTTGAAAAAAACTGTTTACATAAAGAGACAGACTCTCAATGATGCGCAAAACTGATATCAGTTCAGAATTTGTTTTACGCTACTGTTTTCTTTTCAAATGATTATACACGCAGGATCAAAAATAACACACTTAATTTCAAGTTTTGCCGGCAAAACGTAAGTGCTGACATAACACAATTTTAAGGGAATAAAGAAGAGATTATTGTCTTTTAACTTGTTCTCAAATTTCGATTCAGTTAGTATCTGCAAAAACTCAGGAATTCTTACTGAGAAAAATTTCGGAAAATGTCTGTAACTATGTCAAAAAATCATTATTGCATTCTTCTCATTATTTTTATTTTTTTCCTGTTTCAGGGCAACGTACATGCTGTTAGCTGCAAAGAGCTTGATTCTCCCGAAAAAATAAAATCGTTCATGAATGAGTCGCATCTTTCCAGCCCGTTTTTACGAAAGAATGTCAGTGTAACAGTAATTTTAGATGCATGTGAAGGAAAGGTTTGCAAATCAAAATCCAAACGTGAAGCACAAAAAGAGACGCTTCGCATCCAAAGACTGGATAATAAACGAAGAATATTTGCCGAGAAGGGTCCTAATGCTCCAAGATGTGTTATTCAACGGGGTGCAAGACGTTTCGTTTGTTCCAGCTGCGGGGTTGTTTCCAATGAAAACTGTAGAAGTTTCCCTTCAGATGAAAGCACTATCTTTCCTGGGACAAACATTGATTCAGCCGATTTTGAGTTTGTTTCCGGAGATGTGAAACAGATGAAGTGTTCCAAACTCAAAAATCCGAAATATTTTAAAATTGAAACCTTAATGAATACTGATTCTGGAGACAGCGAAAAATCCTATGATCGCGTACTGAGTTTTTTTGACAAGGAAAAAGGGGTGCCAATCATGGCGAATTTTTTTGCAGAAAAAGTGCTTAGAAAAGTATACCGTTTCTTTCCGAAATATTATGTCAAAGTTGGAGGAAAGTGGTTTTCAAGCGTAATGCGTGTCCGTACTACTCGGGGCAGCGAGAAAAAATTTATATTTGAAACACTTATACATGTAGATAAAAATAAAGGGAAACTAAAACTGTATCTTGATTTGACTGACGACCCGGTCCTCAAAAATGTGCCTCCTGAATCATTGTTCAGTTCAGACTGAATTTTCTGATATCAATCCCCCAGAAACTGTAGCAATTTCCAATCTGAATTCTAAAATCCTCTTGCAGTCATTTCTGCTTCCGGCACTTATGTTCATCACACTTTGCTTTGCAGCCCCAGCTGCTGTATCTCAGGAGACAACTGATAGTGATTTAAGCCAAAGTTT
>CAJXDX010000121.1 GCA_913052275.1 uncultured Pseudomonadota bacterium
ACCATCAGGGCATACAGCATTATCAAACCGGTTGTTGTATCAAGCAGTGCCAATTCACGGTAAAGAACCAGAAAAGGCAGAGCCAGCACCACTGGCGGAAGGATCATCTGGGACAGGAAAAAAAATGAGATGTCAGAATTTTTGACAAAACCTAGCTTATATTCAAAACGGCTTAGACCATATGCCGCAAGCGATCCCAGTATTACAGCAAGAGTTGAGGCACTTACGGAGGTAATTGCACTGTTCACAAATCTTTTTAAAAACTCGTCCCGTACAGTTGAAATTTCGAAAATTGTTTCCGGAGATAAACCAAGTGAACGCAAACCGATCCATTTTGGAATGAAGTCAATCCATGGAATCAAGTGCCCCTGTGTTACATTGACCGCAGTTTTAAATGATGTGGTAACTGTCCAGAAAATGGGGAACAGGCACAAGAATGCCCAGAACAGCAATCCCCCGTAAATCAGGATACGATAAACAATAATGTTCACTCCACGAAACGTTTCATTCATGGCTGCTCTTCCTGGTGAAAGGTTTGAACTGTAGAAAAGGTATCATAATCATTAGTTGGCGTAAGCTGCTTTTCATGTAACTTTCTGCATCCAGCGGTTAAGCAGTTTCAGCAGGAGTGTCATCAGGATGATAATAATAATCAGGTAAACAACAGCCATCATTGTTCCGTAGCCCACATTTGAACGGTCCCTGTATTCACGGAAAATGAAACTGGTGACTGTATCAGTAGCACCCCCAGGACCTCCGGAAGTAACATTAATCACTATGTCTGCCATTTTTAATTTAAAAATAATTCTGATGACAGTTGTAGTTATGCTCACAGGCAGCATAAGCGGAAAGGTAATTTTCCAGAAATGCTGCCAGCCTGTGGCTCCGTCTATTTTTGCTGCTTCATTTACTTCCTTCGAAAGTGCCTGAAGCCCAGCCAGCAGCATGATCATCATAAAGGGAATGAAGGTCCATGCATCCAGGATCATCATGCTTATTCTGGCGATTTCAGTGGTTGAAAAAAACGCCGGTGTTTCCCATCCCAGTTGACGTGCAAGCGTGGCGGCAGGACCAAAGCGATATTCCATGAGTGACTTGCCGATCATCCAACTGACTGCGACAGGACTCAGCATCAGCGGGAGCAGGAACGCAACCCTAAAAAATTTCCTTGCAACAATTTGTGCATTAAGCAGAAGGGCCAGCCCGAATGCAATGGCATACTCGACCAGAATTGCAAGCAGGTAATAAACCATATTCAGCATCGAATTCCAGTAATACTCATCTCCAAGCAAAGCCTTAAAATTGTCCAGTCCGCTGAATTTCTGACCCTCAAACGCACTGAGGTTCCAATCGTGCAGAGAAATGTAAACGCTGAAAATCAGGGGAAATATCACCATTGCAATGGTGAACAGAAATGCTGGCAGTACAAAAAGCACACGCTGTCCTCTCTCACCTTTTATAAGCAGCAACCCATAGCAAAGTGCAACTGACCAGATCAGATACATGTAAAGAATCGGCCTCCAGTTATCAAACCCAAAAGTTATGCTGTCTGACTTGTATAAAAACTGGATCAGGAAAAATAATGCCAGCAAAACACTTGAGATGAGGATAATTGATTTTCCAAGTGTTCTGCGTTGACCAGGAATGTGATCAGTGCCGACGTAATTAATAGACATCCCTAACTAATTTTGGAAAATTTTGACTTAACAGGTTCACCGTATTCAGTTAAGCATTTTAACCATGGTGAAGAAATTCGGATAGAGTAGACTGGCGGTTTTTAATTTTTACCGCCAGTCAAACTTTTATACTTGCTTTAACTGCTTATGACAAGCCTAGAGAGGCGCGGTAGAGTTGAAGCTGTTTCTTCCTGCCAATTTGGTCGGTAAGTTTCTCCCAGGCAGCCGCAATATTATCGGCTCCGGACTGGGCAGAATGCTTGCCAGCAAAGATTTTTGACAACTCATCTTCAGCAACACTGTAATATTGAAAAATCCCCGGAATTCGAGGTTCAATTGCAGCGTTTGGATGATTGTAGGAATTTGCTTCAGATTCCAGGTAGGACTTGATAAATGCCTTGTCATAGCCTGCACCAACCCATTCATCGATATTGAAATGACTGTTGCGATAAGGCTGAAACCCCGAAGGATAAGCTGAAGCCCAGAGGGAAATGTCCTTGCCTCCAATATGTGCTGCAGCACTCCAGGCAGCTTTACGCTTTTTGGAATTTCCGTCTACTCGTGCCATTACATACACGCCCCAGCCAATGTAGGCCATGTTTGGCGCGAAGTTTGGTCCGCTGGAAAGTGTGTCCCACCTGCCTGTTTTGGAATTATAGACATCGTCAGATCCCGGAAGGATATCAAAGCCTACAACATCACCTACGACAGAACCGTCACTGGTTTTTGACATTGATCCTACGTCACCCCACCATGATACCATTGAGCCTGTTCCGGCAAGGAACTGCTGAAACGCAGTAGTTCCAGGATCTGCATTCAACTGGTTTGGGGGTTGAGATGGCAGTACATCGATGACATCCTGTATTGCGCGTACCCATGCCGGGTTATTGACCCTGGGCTTCATCGTATCTGCATCAAACAACCAGGCAGGATCATCCGGATGCTTGGCGTATGCAGTTGCACGACTGGCCAGGAAATAAAAGCCGAATCCTCCCCAGCCTTTGCATGGATCAAGATATCCGTAAGCGTCTCCGCCAAAAGTAGGATCCTTCTTTCCTTTTAGAAATTTACTTACTTCCTGCACCTGCTGCCAGGTTCTAGGTACACCCCACATTCCTTTGTGTCCCTCGGCTACCCAGGCGGATGCCAATCCTGAGTCCTTGAAATAGTCTGCACGATAATTGAAATTGTGACAGTCACCGTCAATTGATATTCGGTAGGTTTTGCCGTCCCAGGTACCGACTGGGGCTTTCAGGTATCCAACATAATCATCCATGTCGATTTGATCCTTAACCCATCCAGGCATTTCTGAGGCAAGACCTTTGCCGCATACATCACCTTCAAACGGTGCACCCATTTCCAGTATATCAAAATCAACAGTACCCGTAGCGATGGACTGCTGCAGGCGGGCATTATAATCTGCCTGAGCAAGATCAATCCATTTTATTTTTGCACCAGTGTACTTTTCCCATGGTTTCAGAAAACCTCTGAAAAGGAAGTTGTGTAGATTCTGGTTATTGAGACCCATGAAAGTTAATTCAACTCCTTTGAATTCACCTTTTGAGACACGAGACTTTGTAGGTCCAAGGCACATTGCACCTACTTTCTGCCAGTCTGAATCGGTCGGTGAGCCCTTACCCACCCCAGGTATTTTCAGGATATCCTTCCTGACATCATGACCTGCCGCAGAGGCACTGTTGCTTAACAGGCTAAGTCCTGTTCCGGAGCCGGCAGCAATTACTCCTGCACCGGCAACTGCCGTCGAAGCCTTCTTGACAAATTGACGGCGATTAATTTTTTTCTTTTTAGACATTACCATTCTCCTTTGTTTATATTTACGAGCAATTCAACATATTGTAGTGCTTTAAAATTTACAAATACACTAAATTAAATATGTGCTCAATTTAATTCCTGCAAGACACAGAAACGTAAAACCAATCGCCACGCGACTGGTTAAAAGACTGCCTTGGCGGCAGTACAGTAACTGCATAGTTTTGCAATAAAACTAAGCATAATAGATTAAATCAGGAATTCGCCTTTCTCAATCATTTTTTCTCCATCAAGATAAAGCACACCCTGACTTCTTAGATCTTTTATAAGATCCCAGTGAAAAGCGGATTTATTTATCCCACCGCATTCTGGATAGGCTCTTCCAAGAGCGATATGAGCCGTTCCTCCTATTTTCTCATCAAATAGCAAATCGTAACAATAGCGGCTGATACCGTAATTAGTGCCTACTCCAAATTCACCGATTCGCTTCGCTCCCTCGTCCATTTCAATCAGTTCATGCAGCAGGGCTTCATTCTTATCAGCTTTAGCCTCTACAACTTCTCCCCTTGAAAAACTAAGCTTGATCCCCTCAACAAACTGTCCTGCGAATACTGCAGGGAATTCAAAGGAAATATATCCTTCAGCACTGTCATCAATAGGTGCAGTGTATACTTCACCTCCGGGCATGTTGATGTGACCGTCATCGATAAGGTACTTGCGTCCCTTTGTGCTTAAACTCAAATCCGTGTCATCACTGACTATTCTCACTCTTTCTGAAGTTTGCAGTACCTTTTGAATTTCCTTATATCGAGTACCTTCTTCCTTCCAGTCCAGAAGTGTAGCATTGAAGAAAAAGTCCATCATTTCATCGGTACTCATGCCTGCCTGCTGGGCAAAGGCCGCATTAGGAACTCGAACCAGTACCCAGCGTGTCAATTCAGTCCTTAAAGCAGAAACTTTCCCCAGTGACTTACGGAAAGCCGTGATACGTTCAGGCTCAATTCCTTGAAGCTCATGCGGATTGCTTGCTCCACGCAGTCCAATGTAAACGTCTGCCCATTGCATTCCTTTTTCCTGCAACTCATGAGAGTTATCGAACTGCTCCGGGTCACCACCTCTCATAAGATCACGCTGCAGCAGCGTTGATTGGAATTCAATATGTGGATGTGCACCAGCTCTAACAGCCGCCGCGTGGACAGCCCGCGCAAGCGGCCAGGTGTCGGTTTCCATCATTGTGATCAAAACACGATCACCTGAAACAGTCGCGGTGGAATAATTGACCAGTATATCCGCCAGTTGTTCCCAACGTGATTCATTCATATTAATTAAGCTTTAATCAGCGAATGGCATCGACCTTGTCCATGAATTTCCGCACTCTGTCCGGATCAACTGAATCCCATGTGTCACCGTTATGTTTTAGATGTGAACCAATCACGCAGCCGTCTGTAACAGAAAATATCTCGTCTACGCTGTCTATGGTAACTCCAGTGTTTGCAAGCAGGGGAGTTTCAGGTATTGATTCCCGTACTTTTCTCAACTCTGCCTGATCCACACTCATTCCAGTCATCATGCCTGAAACGCAAATCACATCTGCTTTAGAAGAAAACACAGCACTTTTTGCCTTGATATCTAATGGTCTGTTATCAAGGGAGGTTGCAAACTCAGCGTTGATGTTAAAAAGCATCTGCAGGTCGGGGCGGCCATTTGATGAACGTAATCTTGCTGCTCCGGCACAGTCCGGCGCCCAGAGTCCCATATCTGAAGCATATAGTCCAGTGTATATCTCCCTTGCAAAATCAGCTTCTGTTGCCACTGCCAGAGCCACAGTAGCTACTGGATCCCATAAGTAATTCACACCGAACGGAACCTTAATCATTGACTTAACCTGACCAATTACTGCAGCAAGGGCCGCTAATCCTTCGGGCGGTGCCTTGAGTACATAAGGCCGGTCAAACTCATTACCGAACATAACAGCATCAACCCC
>CAJXDX010000122.1 GCA_913052275.1 uncultured Pseudomonadota bacterium
GACTGCCTGAAATCCGTGATGTCAAAAGTTGCGACATTGCTATACTTGGAATTCCTTTTGATGCAGGTACTAGTTATCGTCCCGGCGCCAGATTTGGTCCTCAGGCTATCAGACAGGCATCCAGACACCTGCGTACTCAATACCACCCTTCATATGACACAGAACCATTCATTGAGCAGCAAGTGGCTGATGCGGGTGACATAACCTGTAATCCATTCAATATTTTGGAATCAGTCGAGCAAATTCAAACTGCCGCTACAGAGATGCTCGGTAATGTGAAAAGTATTATCAGTCTTGGCGGTGACCATACGATAGCTTTGCCGCTTCTGCGAGCGGTTAACCATCATTTTGGGCCAGTCGCACTGGTTCACTTTGATGCTCATCTAGACACATGGGATACATACTTTGGAGCGCCATATACTCACGGAACCCCATTCAGACGCGCAGGTGAAGAAAAGCTCTTTCTTGACCATGCCTCAATGCATGTTGGTATACGTGGCCCTTTATACAGCCGTAACGACCTTATAAATGATGAAGAATTAGGCTTTAAGGTAGTGCACTGTGATGAATTTCAAACTGAGGGGGTTGAACATGTGATTGGACGTATTAAAGAACGTGTGGGGAATAATTCAATTTATTTATCAATAGATATTGACGTTTTAGACCCGGCACATGCACCCGGTACTGGTACTCCTGAAATTGCCGGGATGTCTTCCCGAGAACTGGTCAATGTTTTAAGAGGACTGGCAGGACTTAACATCATTTCAGCGGATGTTGTAGAAGTTGCTCCAGCATATGATCAGGCTGAATTGACTTCTCTTGCGGCGGCAACAATAGTTTATGAAATCATTAATCTGCTGGCACGATCTCCCGGAAGAAAATCCTGAAAAATCAGCCTTTCCAATAATATTGGATCAATAATGCAATACCTTTGAAAACGACATTTTCTTACAGATGATAACTTAAATAACTTTTTCAGGTGGTACGAATTCATAACCAAAAGCCTCACTTACTCCTTTACATGTAATTTTTCCAGCATGAGTGTTGAGACCCAAGGCAAGTGCAGAATCTTCTTTGCAGGCCTTTTTCCAGCCTTTGTTGGCCAATTGAATGGCATAGGGAAGTGTTACATTGGTCAAAGCCAGAGTTGATGTACGAGCTACTGCTCCTGGCATGTTACCTACAGAATAGTGTACAACACCATGCCGTTCATAAACAGGATTGTTATGGTAGGTAACTCGATCAATGGTTTCAATGCATCCACCCTGATCGATAGCCACATCAACAATAACTGAACCTTTCTTCATTGTTTTTACCATCGCTTCAGAAACAAGGTGCGGAGCTTTTTTACCTGGAATTAAAACGCCTCCGATCAACAAGTCTGCCTTTTCTACTTCCTTGGCAATATTAAAGCTGTTGGACATGATCAGCTGAACACGTCCGTTAAAAACATCATCAAGATAACGTAACCTTTCCTGACTGATATCAAGTATAGTGACTTTTGCACCTAAACCTATCGCCATTTTTGCGGAATTAATCCCTACAACTCCACCACCTATAATAACAACATCTGCAGGTTCAACTCCTGGTACGCCACCAAGCAGCACTCCCTGTCCGCCTTGAGGTTTTTCAAGGAAACGAGCTCCAACCTGAACCGCCATTCTTCCCGCGACTTCACTCATGGGTGTTAGAAGTGGGAGAGTATCGTTCAACTGAACTGTTTCATAAGCAATGGAAGTTGTTTTGGATTCCATCAGCGCATTAGTTAATGGTCCTTCCGCAGCCAAATGAAGATATGTAAACAATAAAAGATCATCACGAAAATAATTATACTCATCAGCAAGCGGCTCCTTGACTTTGTAAACCATCTCACATGACCATATATCAGCAGCATCATCCACTATACTGGCCCCGGCTTCCTTATATTCTTGATTGCTGAAACCACTTCCAACTCCGGCGTTTGTTTCGATAAATACTTGATGACCGTCTCGAACTAGTTCTGAAACACCTGCTGGTGTTACACCAACACGATTTTCCATTTCCTTAATTTCTCTTGGTACTCCAATATGCATTTCTAGATCCTATTTTCCTTTATAGATTATTTTTTGATAGGTGTTCCCTATAATTTTTTTAAATTAAAAATACCTTTAAAGCAAAAAATTTAATTTAATGCCTGATTTAAAGATTTTCCAATAGCATCTACAATCTGGTCCGCTTCATTTTCCTTGAGTATTAATGGCGGTGCCATGATCAGTATATTCCCAAGTCCAGGAACGGTATTACCGTTTCTCATTACTAAAACACCTTCTTTAAGACAGTTCTGAAGAATCCCATTAGCCTGGGCCAGAGAAACAGGAGTCTTCTTCTCTTTGTCTGTCACAAGCTCAATTCCTAATAGCAAACCCCTGCCCCTGATATCACCTACTAAAGGATGATCAGAAAGCTCACTTAATCTATTTTTTATATATTTTCCCATTTTTGCAGCATTTGCAGGAAGATTTTCCTGTTTTACTATGTCTATATTCTTAAGACTAACTGCAGTTGCAACTGGATGTCCTCCATAAGTATTAATATGCCTAAAGTGCCTTAGTTCTGAAGTTTCTCCGTAAAACGCTTCAAAAATCTGTTCCTTAACAACTGTTGCCGCTACCGGCATGTAGCCACTGGCCATACCTTTTGCAAAAGTAAAAACATCTGCCTTAACGCCCCAATGTTCATGGCCAAACATTTTCCCTGTTCTTCCAAATCCGGAAACAACTTCGTCCATTATCAAAAGGACATTATACCGATCACAAACTTCTCTAACTCCTGTAAGATAATTGTCTGGAGGAATTAGAACTCCCCCACCTGAAATCATGGGCTCCATAATGAATGCCGCAACTGTTTCTTCTCCTTCATAAATGATCGTATCTTCGAGAAACTTCACACATTCCTCACCATGCTCTTCAAGAGTCAATTTTGGATGTCTTCGGTATGGATAAGGTGGAGGTACATGTAAAAACCCCGGTGCCAGTGGTTCATATCCAATTTTGCGTTCGGCTTGTCCTGTGGCAGTCATCGTGGCCAGAGTATTGCCGTGGTAAGCCCTGTGTCGGGAGATTATTTTATGTTTTCGTGGATTACCTGCCTGCAAATGGTACTGTCTGGCGATTTTGAAGGCCACTTCATTAGCTTCAGATCCGCTGCTGGTAAAATATACGTGCCCTTTTTCCATTCCCATCATATTCAGCATTTTTTCAGAGAGCTCCACTGCAGGATCACTGGTCATAATCGGAATCACATATGCCAGCTTTTCCATTTGCTTCTTAGCTTCTTCAGCCAATTCTTTTCTGCCATGACCTACATTCACGCACCACAAACCGGCAGTTCCATCAAGAATGCGCTCTCCATCTTCATTGATTATGTAGCAACCTTCACCTTTCACAATGTGCTTGGGACGATTGCTCAACAACGTTTTGTGCTGAGTCATTGGACGCCACAAAGCGTCTGGGGAATTTAAATTTTGTGTTTCCATATTATCTCCTGCCATTTAATAAGATGTTATTCCTGTTGAAAGTGATAAAATTGAAAATATATTTACTACTATTTAAATATTTTTTACGGATTAAAAACACTCTTGCTCAGTACTGCTGTAAACGCATGTCATCCTTATTTATTCCCGCAACAGGAACGGGTGCCTTCATAGCATCTCTACGGAAAGGTTCACCAAGTTCCTGGTTTAGAACTACTTCAATAAATGTAGTTTCTCTATTTTCCATCTGATCCTTTAACGCCGTGCCTAACTTTTCTGTCATTTCTTTCATGGAGTTTGCTTTCACGCCTTTAACGCCGCATGCTATAGCTATATCTGCAAAAGAAACCTGCAAGTCGAGTTCAGTGCCAACAAAGTTATCATCATACCACAATGTAGTGTTGCGTTTCTCTGCCCCCCACTGGTAATTTCTAAAAATTAACATTGTAATTGCTGGCCAATCCTCTCTTCCAACGGCTGTCATCTCATTCATTGAAATACCAAATGCTCCGTCACCTGCGAAACCTACAACGGGCATATCCGGGTTACCAATCTTAGCTCCGATTATTGAAGGAAAACCATAGCCGCACGGCCCAAATAACCCCGGGGCCAGATACTTTCGTCCCTGCTCAAAAGTTGGATATGCATTACCGATTGCACAATTATTACCGATATCTGATGAAATTATCGCCTCTTTAGGCAAAACTTCCATAATTGCTCTCCAAGCCATACGGGGAGACATGTAGTCCGGCTGGCGTGTACGAGTACGTTCGTTCCAGCTTGTACCATCATCATCGTCTTCATGATCCATAGAAGCCAAAGTTTCTGTCCACTTAGACTTTGTGGCTGAAATCAAGTTACGTCTTTCTTCACGCCCCTCCTCTCCTGCCTTATTTGAAAGTTGAGACAGAATATTCTCTGCAACCTGTTTCGCGTCTCCTACAATACCTACCGAAACCGGCTTAGTCAGCCCGATGCGATCAGGGTTTATATCGACCTGAATTAACTTCGCATCTTGGGGCCAGTAATCTATTCCATAGCATGGAAGTGTGGAGAATGGATTAAGCCTTGTTCCGAGAGCAAGTACAACATCGGCCTGTTTAATTAATTCCATACCTGCTTTTGAGCCATTGTATCCAAGTGGACCGGCAAACAATGGATGTGATCCGGGGAATGCGTCATTATGCTGGTAATTACAACATACTGGTGCATCAAGCTTTTCAGCCAATTCCTGTGATGCCGAAATAGCTTCACCCAAAACAACACCTGCACCGTTCAGAATCACCGGGAATTTAGCATTTGACAATAATTCTGCAGCCAAAGTAATTGCTCCCGCTCCTCCTGAAGGCCTTTCAAAATCCACAATTGGTGGCAATTCAATATCAATTACCTGTGTCCATAGATCGCGTGGTACGTTGACCTGTGCAGGAGCAGACATTCGCTTAGCCTTGGTAATCACACGGTTTAATACTTCTGCAACCCTGTATGGATCACGAATTTCTTCCTGATAAGCCACCATATCCTTGAATACTGCCATCTGTTCTACTTCCTGAAATCCTCCCTGCCCGATAGTCTTATTTGCCGCCTGTGGAGTTACCAGCAGCATTGGGGTGTGATTCCAATACGCAGTCTTGACACAAGTTACGAAATTTGTAATTCCAGGGCCGTTTTGAGCAATGATCATAGCCATTTTTCCTGTAGAGCGCGTGAAACCATCAGCCATGTATCCGCCGTTGCATTCGTGTGCACAATCCCAGAAGGTGATTCCGGCATTTGGGAAATAGTCAGAGATCGGCATAAAGGCAGAACCGATAATACCAAATGTATGCTCTATTCCGTGCATTTGCAGAACTTTGACAAATGCTTCTTCTGT
>CAJXDX010000123.1 GCA_913052275.1 uncultured Pseudomonadota bacterium
TTCCTCCCTCGAAACCGTGACGCTATAATTTGGCTCTGGAGTATATATCTGGGATTAAATCTGATACAGACATTAATGCTTTGGGCTGGAGGAATGTCATTGTTTGATTCACTTTGTCATGCCTTCAGTACAATTGCAACTGCAGGATTTTCTCCGAAAAATTCCAGCATTGGCTACTACGGAAGTGCATATTTTGACTGGGTAACCATAATTTTTATGTTCCTTGGGGGAATGGGTTTCATGCTTTTTTATCACATTTTGAAAAGTGAATGGAAGCTGGTTCAAGTTAATACCGAATTACGCTGGTATACATGTATAGTTTTTTTCTTATGCTGCATAACAACATTGATTTTGTCGATCAACGGGTCGTATGAGAATTTTTTTGATTCTCTCCGATATGCATCTTTTCAGGTAACTTCTTTGCTGACAACAACAGGCTTTACAACAGCAGATTATGAACTCTGGCCTCAATCAGCACAGATGTTACTTTATATTGCCTGTTTCATAGGTGCATGTGCCGGTTCAACTACCAGTGGCATAAAAATCGTGCATTTTGTAATCATCTGGAAATACATGCTGACAACAATCAAGAAAATGTTCCACCAGCCCCGCACAATACTGCCAATTCATCTAAATCAGAGGACCATAGATCCTTTTGCAATTAACCTCTCTATCTGTTATGTCCTGGCGAATGTCTTTATTATTCTGGTTGGCAGCTGTTTTATGATTCTCCTTGAATCTATGGATTTGCAGACTGGAATCAGCTGTGTGATATCAGCTCTGATGAATATCGGACCCGGATTCGGTGATGTTGGTCCCGCAGACAATTTTGCTCACATCTCAGCACCAGGCAAATGGTTTCTTGCCTGGCTGATGTTGATAGGAAGACTTGAAATGTTCACTGCACTCGTTTTGCTTTTTCCCTCTTTCTGGAAAAAATAATCTCAGGCAGAAGGAGAACTGCTTCAAAAAGCTGAAGATAAATACACCGCTAATGCATACCCTTTTTTTGTTCCGGATAGTAACGAAAAAATAATGATACAGAAAACTTACTTTTCACATTAATTCCTGTTCCCCCAAATCACTTTTACCTTCCTCTCCGGAGTCAATTTTTTCATAAAAGAGCAGTCTTTTTTATGGATCGTTATTACTCTTTCTTTAGTAAGGTAACCAAGTATGGGCTGCTTTTTTACAGGAGAACAGCATTTTGCAATTCTTGTCGATACGTTGTCCATTCCGTCTACAATTATCAAGCTTCTGGAGGCAGCTGCAGCTGATTTTTCCTTGGTTGTTACAGCTTCTGATTCAGTTGCCGACTCAGTTACCTGATTAAAACTGGTCTGTTCAGTACTTATGTCATCTGCAAACCACCTGCGTATTTCCTCACTGTGAATGGAACCTTCTCCTATACAGAAGAGTATGTGCTCAAATTCCTGGTTTTTTTTCAATCGAGATTCCTTCTCCATCCGTCCGTCTCTAATTAGCCTGTTCAAGTTTAAGCTGTGAGATCGGAATTCTCTCTCCAGCATCTCCATGCCTTCTTTTTTTCTTATTTCACGGTCCTTCTCGTGTAAAGCATGTTTAATTTTGTTTCTGGCATGACGAGTCTTAACAAATTCAAGCCACTCTTTACGTGGCTCCTGTCTGGATGAGGTAAGAATCTCTACCTCGTCACCACTGTACAAAGAACTATCCAGGCTGGTAATAATTCCGTTGGCCTTTGCTGCTATTGTTCGATTGCCCACTTCAGTATGAATTGCATAGGCAAAATCTAGGGGAGAAGCAGATTGAGGAAGTTCAATTATTTCCCTGGCAGGCGTAATAACGTATATCTTATCACTATATAAATTTACTACAGGACTCAATTTCCCTTCACCATCTGAATTTATTTTTTCTAAAAGTGATTCTTTAATTTGATCAGCTTTTTTTTCATCATACTTGTTTCGTTTTTCCTTATATAGCCAGTGCGCCGCCACTCCGTATTCTGCCATATGATGCATTTCATGTGTTCTGATTTGTATTTCTATAGGCCTTGGTTCACTTGATCGATCATCATTGATTTCCATCACTGTTGTGTGAAGTGACTGATATCCATTCGGTTTGGGATTGGAAATATAATCTTTAAATCGATTTTTTACTGGAGTCCAATTTTCATGGATAAAACTTAAAGCCGCGTAGCATTCATCTACATTTTTAACTAAAACTCGAAAAGCAATTAAATCCTTAATGCGTTCAAAATCATTATCCACTCGGTCCAATTTTTGAAAAATTGAGTAAAAACGTTTGTAACGGCCCTGAACTTCATGAGAAATCCCAGCCTGATTCAGCATTTTCTGAATATTGTTCGAAATTCTTTCAACACTGTCAGAGCGTTCAGAACGTTTCCGGGCAATTTTTTTCTTTAAGTTCTGATAATTTTCGTACTCAAGATAACGAAACGCACGGTCCTCCAGCTCTGATTTAATCCAAAAAATTCCTAATCTTCCGGCCAAAGGTGCGTATATATGGAGAGCTGTCCATGATGTTGCTTCCTGCTCATCCTTAGAAAGGGACATCATACTTTCCAGTTTCTGGAGCTGCAACACTAGGAATACAGTCAGCAACTGCACGTCTGCCATCATTGTTAATAACATTCGAATAGCCAGTTCAGCCTGTAATTTTTTTTTCGGAGAGAATGGTATGCGATGTACCTTAAGCAGCCTGTGGTAAAGCTGAATTGATTCAGAAAGTATTATACCGGAACTATCCGGATTCATTTTAATGATATCAGTTGGTATGTCCTCTTCTTTCTGATAAAGCATAAACAGAAACAGAGCCATTATGGTAGAAGTGCTTAAAGAAAAATATTTGAGCTTGTTTAAAAAAGCATTTGCTTCATCAGGATCATTTTGCTTTGAAAACCAGATCTGAAAAAGCTTTACAGATTCCGGAGTTGATAAAAATATTTCCTCAAAGTCTTTGATACTGACCTCAACTTCAGAGTAATCAGCACCCATGACCGGTGGTAATGCTATGTGTGAATTTTCAGCTCCTGTAAGATCACTCATTTTTCGTGATGGAGAATGAATTACAAGACTCCTTGTGCTAGAAAATAAGAGTAAAGCTTAACGTCAAATTTAACACCGCGACTAAACTCCTGGTTGAAAAATTCTAAAATTTCATCCACTGATTTCTTGAAAACTGTAATAAATTCTCCTGGTTCATTTCGAGCTTTTGGCCTTTGGTTGTCAGGCAGATTTTCGTCTACCTGCATATGTGCAAATGACACTGCTTCCGAAAGAATTCCCGGAGATGAGTATAACCTTGGACTAATCTTTTCAACTTCTCCAACATAACCTGTTTCTTCAGAAAGTTCGCGAATCGCAGTTTGGTCACGAGTCTCTCCCCTATCAACGAGCCCCGCTGGGAATTCTAATATGTATGAATTTGTAGGAGGTCTAAACTGACGAATTATTATGTACCGTTCAGAAGGTTCCATCTTGGCGATAATAATAACTGCCTCAGCGTTGTTTTTCCTGTGCAATCCTTCCCATTTACGTATTTGTTTTTTTTCATCTTCATAGCTGAATTCCACCAGGTTTGACCAGCGTCCTTGGTAAAGCAACTGCTCTTCAAGCACACTGCTCTCCCCAAATTTTAAAGACTTGTTTGCTTTTTCATATGACATTCGAATTCAATTTAAAAAGTTGGGATACAGTATTACACACTCTGCAATTACATTAATTAGAACACATTAAAAGATAGCTGATTTTCTGACAATCACAATCCATTTTTGTAGATGTTTTTGCGTTGTCTTTTACCTGATGACTGCCATATTATTCAGCACATACGTATTAATTCGTCTACACCAAATGTGTCAATATAACTGTTTTAATGAGAAGCATTCGTTTGATTTGGATTGGTAAAACTCAGGAGCCTTATTTGATAAGTGGTATCAATGCATATATTAAAAAGCTCTCCCATTACATCAAAATTGATTCTGATGAAATCAAGCCTGCACAATACAGCTCAGGAACTGTAAATCAGTGGCGCCGGCAGGAAACTGAAAATATGATGAAAAAAATGGATGCATCTGAATTGAACATTTTCCTGGATCAAAACGGGGAAAGGCAGACCTCAAAAGGTTTAGCACAATGGTTTGAAAAACAAATGTCGCTTGGAATATCCAGAGTTAATTTTTTTATTGGCGGGGCATATGGTATAGACAAATCTATACTGCCTTCGGGGATACAATATTTAAGTCTCTCTGAAATGACTTTTACACATCAAATGGTGAGGTTATTCTTATTGGAACAAATTTATCGGGCATTTACAATAATTCGTGGAGAACCATATCACAACTATTGATCTGCATTTGTTCACTTAATCTTAAATAACACTATGAAAAGATTAATATTAATTGCATTCGCACTGCTGCTTTTGGGAAGTATGGGCTATTTTGCCATGCAAAACAGTCATAGTGTAACCCTTAATTTGTTTGGCAACTTTTCGATCCAGTTATCCGTATGGATGGTGCTTGCAGGATCATTTGTAGCAGGTTGGGTGATAACAGAGATATGGCAATTCATTTCTCATCCTCAAAGATTTGTGCAAAGCTTCTTTGGAAAATTTTCACGTTATAAAGACAATAAAAAACTTCAGTTAACTCAAGATTTCGAAAAAGCATCATTACTGCGTGATCCTAAACAAGTGAGAAAAAACTTCAGCAAATTGGACAACCAGGAAACACCGTTGTCAATTAGAGTACAATATCTCGAACTATTGCGTTACGAAAAAAATGCTGAAGAAATGCTTAATAGTTTTGCTGAACTGCGAAATAAATATCAGGGTAATTTGCAGGTTTTATTACCTTATTTAAAACTAGCTTGTGAACTGAGCGAATGGGATCTTGCCGAGAGATTAAGTCATGAGATTCTCAGGATTTATCCGGGACATCCTGATGCATTGGCAGGTCTGCGCCAGGTTCATATAGTCAGACAAAACTGGGTTGCATGCGTTGAGCAGGAGAAAGAACTGCTGAACAATTACAGTGGGAGTTTAATAACTTATAATGTATCAAAGGAGCATGAAGATCATATACAAAAAGCAATTCGCCAGGATCCAAAGTTCCTTAAAAACTGGTCTTTCCGCTATCTTTCTAAAAAAAGAGACAGAAAAAATGACAAACCTTTTGAGGCTATAGGGGAAGCTAACCAATTACAAAAATCAGGCATGTTTTTGGAGGCAGCTAAAGTGCTGAAAAAAGCTTTTGAAAACACTGCCAATCCTGAATTGCTGGAAACCTTGGAAGTGGTTTATCGACAAAGTGGAGCTGAAGAACAAATTCTGGAAATCATTGGTGGCATTCACAAATCACG
>CAJXDX010000124.1 GCA_913052275.1 uncultured Pseudomonadota bacterium
TTTGCCCGCATCCTAATTTTCTCCAAGAAGAATGCTTTAAAAAGTTATAGAATTAACCCTTCATTATACATTATTTCCCAGAGCAGAAAAGATTTTTCTAGAATTTATTTCATGATTCTAAAAGACCCAGCTTAAAAATTAGTAAAGATGCGGTCATAAAGTTTTTGTGCAAATCGATTGATTAATTCACGAATGTTTCCTGAAAGCGTCAAACTGGAAGCATTCTCAATTTGATTCCCTTCAGACTCAGCAATTTTTACCTGGATCATTTTTTCTTCCCAGACACTGTTGCCTGTACGCCTGTCTTCCAGAATTGCCTTGCCTTTAAGTACCGCTTTAGTACCTGTTGAAATCTGGTCTTTGCTTAATCCTGAAGAAGGCAATTCCAAATTAAACAAAGTAACACTCAGTCTAAGGTCGGCCTGTCCGGAAGACAGCAGTTTCACTGAACTGTTGGATTGAAGCAACCCTTTAAGCTGCTCTGCCAGATCCGTTTCCAATCCTGCTTTAAATGTCCTGTTTTGGATTGGAAGAACTGAAAGAGATTTGGCGTCATTGGGCAAAACCGGATTGCTTCCTTCAATTACATAACCACAGGATGAAATTAAAATACAGAATGAAACTGCTATAATGTTATTTAATAATAGAATAATTTTATTTTCTTTAAATGCAGAATAGCGATTCAGATAAATTTGTAAGTTGCCCACCTGAAGAAATCTGGATTGATCAGAACGATATTTTGACAAGTTTAAAAAAGTTCATTTTTATAAGAAAATTTCTGCAATTGTATTAAATACAATAATTCATGAATTTTGTCATATATAGGCAGGATATAAAGAAAATTATAAATAAACCAGTACAAGTACGCCCGTATAAGTATATAACTGAACTCCCTGTGGCATCTGCGCCAACTCATAAGCACCAAAAAAACCTATCAGAGGAAACTCTCCCAGTATTTCTCTGATAATTTGCGTATCCACATTGGACCGTCCATAAAGGGCTTCACCACGAGAGGAGCAGTTAAAATAGATTCCAAAATTTGGTGTTTTACTATTTTTGTTTTTTAAACGTGTAAGCATTGCCCTGATGTCAATTTCTGCAGATTTGTGGTTGCGATAAGCAAAAGAAACAACACCGCCCTGATGAACAATTTGTGAGGTGGTTATTCCTTGTGAAGTCACATCTACTCCTGTTACATGTCGAGCCATTGCCCCTTCACCGGTAAAAACAGGTTTTTCAGGAACGAGTGGAAAGCTAAGCAGCAATTGCTGTGCAGCTTCCTCCATGTCCTTGAACTGAAATTCCTTGGCAACCTCTGTAAACACTTCCAGTGCAGGCTTGCCGTCAAGGGAAAGTATCAAATCATCCTTGATTTCAGTTACAAACATCGGTTCACCCAGTGTGGCACAGGATTGAGTAACTCCTGCAACAAACTCAGTCATTCCAGTCATTGCCAGTCCGCCTGCGCCATTAAGAGTAACAATGTTCGGACCAAATTGAATTGAAGTTTCCTTGCTCCCGTCATTGCAGGATCCTCCGCCATATACCGACAGACTGCTTTTGAGATAATTAAACATGTTAATAAAATTATGAGGCTGATGCTGGTATACATCAGGAAAGAAGAAAAAAAGTGAATTCTCATCACCGAAATCGTCCAGCGCCTCACGGAGCTGCTGAGTTACACCTGCACTGTGTTCCAGTTCCTGATATTTAGCTAAAGCCTGCAGACGCAATTCCGGAGTAAATCCTGCCATTAATACTAATCCCGGCCCCTGAGTGATTTCACCTTCACCGGTAATCACCCCCATTCCGCTGCATCCAGCGATACATTCACATTTAGTCTGTTCCCGGATTAATTCATGCAGCCGTCCTGCATGGACAAAATGATCCGGAGTAAAAAAAATCATCACCCAATGAACTTTCGGAAGATTTACTTCTTTAATTGCAGAGTTAAGTACTTCCGCTACTGCAGCTTCAGGATTTGATTCTCTTGATACTCCTACGCCTATACGATTCACAGCAAAATATCCAAATATCAGTTAAAGTAAACTTGGCACTCTGATTGCTCTTGATAAAACATAGCAAGGAAAAATATCGGTTAATTTTTATTTATGCATTTATTCAAATAAGTCTGACTTAAGTCCATGATTACCTAAAGATACCACAGACTGTATAATAGTTCTGCCATGTTTTTTTTATCGGACAATCAATCAATTCTGAAAAAGCTCCTATCTGTCTGCAAATTTTTACTGAGTACAGTTATTGTGGCAGGATTAGTTTTTGAATTGGCTGGATGTGGCGGTGGGCCAATTTGGAAAAATCATGGAGACAGTTGTATCAGCATCTCTGAGAACCCCCCTTTAAAAAGAGTTATAAATTATACTGATTATGACTTGTGCGAACGAAAATTATCTCCACGTAAAGCGCCAAATCCACAGACACGCCCTAATAACGTGAAAGATTAAGCCTGTCTGCAAAGGATTATATGCCTGGGGAATAGATTGCAGATGATGGTACTGCTTCTAAAGAATTTTGATTCGCCTTAGTGATTAGCACAGTCATGAGATCTCCGGCTTTTTTGGTGGAATTTTTTATGAAAACAGGATGGTTCCCTCGTGTACGTCCTGCCGCTGTGTTTGCTTTGCGGTGATGATTCCCTTCAATTAAAACTTCCTGTTCAGTTCCGACTAGGGCCTGAAATTTTTCCCGAACTATTTTTTCCTGTATTTCCAGCAGGATCTTTAAGCGTTCTGATTTCACACTTTCAGATAAATGCCCGGGATAATTAGCCGCTCGTGTGCCAGGACGCGGTGAATATTTGAATGAGTAAATTAAATCAAATCGTATTTTTCGAACAGCCTCAATTGTCATTTCGAACTCTTCATCTGTTTCCCCGGGGAATCCTACTATTAAATCTGTTGAAAGAGTGGCGTTTGGAAGCCGTTCCCTCAGCATAGCAACTTTTTGATAATAAGTTTCCATTGTATACCAGCGTCTCATCCTGCGCAGAACTCGATCTGAACCAGATTGAAGAGGAAGGTGAAGTTGTTCACATAGAGAGGGTAATGAGGCAATTGCGTCTGCCAGTTTTTCATGAAAATCTTTGGGGTGTGGAGAAGTAAATCGCAGGCGCTGCAAACCATCGAGTTTGTCCAGTCGTTGCAAAAGCTCCACAAAATCCACACCGTTTGCTTTATAAGAATTTACATTTTGACCCAGCAGGCATATTTCCCTTGTTCCAGTTGAAACCAAACGTTCCGCCTCTGCAATAATTTGATCCGGTTCACGGCTTACTTCCAGTCCCCTGGTAACTGGTACAACGCAGAAAGAACAATAATTATTACACCCTTTAGTTATTGTCAGATGAGCTTTGATTCCGGAATGCTGAAGCTTTTGATAAGTATATTCCGGAATAAAATTACGTACCTTCTGCCTGTCATAACGCTGGGTCTTAGTGATTTTTTCCCCCTTGTGTACTTTTCTGAGCATCCGGGGCAGTTCAAATAAATTGTCCGTTCCAAAAACAAAGTCGACGTTAGAATCCCTTCGCAAAATTGCTTCTCCCTCCTGCTGTGCCACACAACCGCCTACCCCTATTTTTAATTCAGGATTCGCTGTTTTGAGATCTCTTAAGCGTCCCAATTCACTGTAAACTTTGTGCTCTGCTTTTTCACGGATAGAGCAAGTATTGAGAATAATCAGATCAGCATCCTCCTGAGAGTCTGTATGGAAGTAATTTTCATGCCTTAGAACTTCAAACATTTTATCGGTGTCATATTCATTCATCTGACAGCCGTAGGTCTGGATGAATACCTTTTTACCTTTTGCAGTGTTTTGGGAACAACTTTTCATCAAAGCATTAAAAATAAATAATTGCAGAAAGTTGAAACGTGAAGCGCAGTCTTTATATTTAATTCTTAATCAATTTTTTTACTGACTGTAAGAGCTTAAATTTCAGTCAGCTCAAGTTCCTGAACACAAATTCCCTCTGCTACATTCCAGAGATTCCTGGGGAATTCGGCGTAATAATCTTTGCCATTACGTCGCCAGAGGGTTTCCTCAAACTGCATCCCGTGGGCTGTTGGTTTGACGAATTCATACCATTCATTGTGATACAGAACTTCAAATTTATCAGCAGCATATTTACTGCCGTCTTGTGAGGAAAACATATTTTTTGAGTTTATCTGGCTCTCATCCTTTTCGGAGATCGAAAATGTCATGCGAAAGTCAAACTTGCCCCATTGAAAATGAACAAACTGGGAATCAATGCCTGATTCAGCTTTGAAAATATGGTAGTTTTGATGATCAACAGTATAGTTTTTCACAGTGATACTATTCAGTTTATTATTGGTATTTGCCTAAATCCAAGGTGTTATTTTCCTGCAGAAAGCACCTAATTTTCAAGGTAAACTTTGATGTCAGCCAAGATTCGGTCCTGTTCAACAGGCTGATACCATTCAATCTTTGCTTCCCTGCGGAACCATGTTAACTGACGCTTAGCGAATTGACGTGTACGTTTTTGAATTTCTTCAACCATAGCACCCCATTTCAGTTTGTTTTGGAGGTATTGGACAACTTCCCTGTATCCTATTGATTGCATAGGTTTAAGTTCCGGTGAATAGCTGTTCAAAAGCATTTCAACTTCAGCAAGCCATCCTGAACCCAGCATACTCAGGGTACGTTTATTAATACGTTGATAAAGATCATTTCGGTCCCAATTAAGCGCAACCGCATGAAATGGATAATGTGCTTCCCCAAATGGCTGCTCTAGCTGATATGAATATATTGATTTTCCTGTTGACAGCACGACTTCAAGGCTGCGTAAAATCCTCGAGGTATCGTTTGGATGCAGAAGATCCGCACCTTCAGGATCATATTTCTGCAGCAGCTTGTGGCAATAGGAAGTACCATGCTCCTGCTGCCAGCCTGTTATTTCTTTACGCAGACTTTCGGGAACTGGAGGTATTTTGCTAATTCCATACATGAGTGCCCTGTAATACAAACCAGTACCTCCTACCAGTATCGGCAGGCGTCCTCGTTCTCGAATTTTCTTGATAATTATTGAAGTTTCCCTTGCATACTGTCCTGCTGAGTAATTTTCATCCGGATTAATCAGATCCAGCTGATGATGTGGAATTAAATTCTGTTCCTGCAAAGAAGGTTTGGCAGTGCCCACATCCATTTGTCGATAAACCTGCATTGAATCAGAACAAATCAGTTCACCGTTAAATTCCTTTGCTAAACTAATTGCCACTTCACTTTTGCCGCTTCCCGTTGGACCGGCTACTACGACAATTTTTTGATCAATTTCCATTGATTTATGATGATTC
>CAJXDX010000125.1 GCA_913052275.1 uncultured Pseudomonadota bacterium
CCAAAGGGCAGGATTGAACAAATGCTGTCCGGCAGCCCGGTTTTTTTGTTTATGAAAGGCACTCCTGAGTCGCCTCAGTGTGGTTTTTCAAGTAAAGTTACAGAAATTTTGAGATCATGGAAAGTACCTTTCCAGTCATTTGATGTGCTCTCAGACGAAAGCATCAGACAAGGTATCAAGGACTACGCAAACTGGCCTACAATCCCTCAGCTTTACATCAATAAAGAATTTGTTGGCGGTACTGATATTGTGGATGAAATGTCCAGCAACGGTGAGCTTGGTGATTTGCTGAAAGAAGCTTTTCCGGACAAGGAAATTACTCCTCCACCTCCTCCGGCCGAAGTTCAGGAAGTTCCAGCTATGGAAGCCGCAGAAATTTTAAAGGGCAATCCTGATATTCGCCTGCTGGATGTTAGAAGTCCTCAGGAACGTGAGCAGGCTTGCATTGAAAATTCTGTGTTACTTGATCAGGAACTGGTTGAGGAAATGCTTGGATCCTGGGATCCTGAATCACCATTGATGTTTTACTGTCATGTGGGTCAGAGGAGCAGGCAAGCTGCTCAGTATTTTACTTCACAGGGATTTCAGCATGTTTACAATATATCCGATGGCATTAGCGGCTGGTCAAGTAGTGTAGATTCCTCAATTCCTCAATACTGACAATTAAGCCAGTTTTTTACAGGCTCATAGATTATGGAAAAAGAAAAAGAGCTTCCTTCAGTTGTACTTACTGAAAGGGCCGCGCAGGTTTTCAAAGAATCCTGCGAAGCGGAAGGCCTGACTTTACAGGACACTTTTTTGCGAATCGGTGCCCGACCAGGAGGATGTTCGGGATGGAAATATGAGCTAGAGTCTAACTCACCAGAAGACGTTGGACCAAATGACATTCAAATCCTTTCACAAGACGTTTCCGTAATTGTTGATCGGGAAGCACTCACAGATATTTTGGGGCCCATCCGCATTGACTATTCAGACAAAAATCTGGTAGAGCAGGGTTTTGTCTTTGAGCAGTTGATAACCGGACATCAGTGCGGTTGCGGTGAATCTTTCACTCCAGTAAGAGATCTGAAAAACGGATAATTGATGGTCCAGTTTCTTGAATGGCTGGCGGATGCATGCTGCTTTGGGCTATTCTTATATAAATGGATCATCATTGCAGCTGTGATTTTGACCTGGGTCAGCGCTGATCCCCATAACCACATTGTGCAATGGATCGGAAGGGTAACACGCCCCTTATGGGTCTGGTGCGAAAACTGGATGCCGGTTATGATGGCACATTTCAGTGCTTATGCCTCTATCCTTGTTGTAATTTTTGCCCAGATTGTCCTGCCTGCAGAAATACGTTCTTTGAATCTGCTATTTCACGGTCAAACCGATGCTCAAGGTTTTTTGTTTCAGAGCGGGGGACACTTGCTGCAGGGAACCACTATTGTACTGCAGAGCCTGCTGTTTTTTTTCATATTCGTGCTGATAATATGGTTTGTGCTTACACTGGTCAACCCTTCCTTAAGCAATCCACTGGTACGCATCATTCATGTACTTGCTGATCCGCTCATAACTCCTCTTCAGCGATATCTGCCCCGCACAAGAATAGACTGGTCTCCTCTGGTGGGAGTACTGCTGTTTTACCTGATCAGCTCAACCATAATCTCTCCCATCAGCTATTACGGCAGCACGCTGTCATTCCCGGTTTCTATCTGCGTTTATTGACATGATGCTTTTAGCATTACATATTGTGGCCATTGGAAGTGTAGTTGGAGTCACTGCATATATTGCTTATTATCTGGGGAAAAAAGATGGGCTCGATTCTGCAGAAAAAGAGCAGGGAAAAAATGGGAATATTAAGGTATCCGCTGGATTTGAAAAAAAATAGTAATACTTTTGAAAATATTACAATTTACAAATTATCCAGACGTGCCTGGATTGCTGCTGCATGGGAAAACAGCTCTTCTTCTTCCGCAAAGCGAATAATTTGCTCACCCTGGCTTTGCAGACGTTCAGCAGAATAACTGATAACAGAACTTGTTTTCACAAAGTCCTGAACCCCAAGTGGTGAAGAAAATTTTGCACATCCTGAAGTTGGTAAGGTATGGTTTGGACCGGCAAAATAATCACCTACCGGTTCAGGTGTGTTTGGACCAAGAAAAATTGCGCCTGCGTTGCGAATACGGTATAGGTCATCAAATGGTTCTTTGGTCAGGACCTCAAGGTGTTCCGGTGCAAGCTCATTTACAACTTCAAATATTTCCTCCATATCCTCCGCCAGTATTATTGCAGAACGGTTCTTAAAAGAAGCTTCAATAATTTCTCTTCGCGGCAGTGCCGGGACCAGTTTTTTTAGACGGTCTGCCACTTTTTTTGCCTGTTTCTCTGATGTTGTGACTAGAAAAGCTCCTGCATCAGGATCATGTTCAGCCTGAGAGAGCATGTCTCTCACAAGATAGTCAACAGGTATATCTTCACGGTCACAGACAATCATAATTTCACTTGGTCCCGCAAAAGAGTCGATACCTACGGTTCCATAAACCTGTCTTTTAGCCTCTGCGACATAAGCATTTCCCGGGCCGGTAATTTTGACTACTTTTTCAATGGATTCTGTTCCATAAGCCAGTGCAGCAATTGACTGCGCCCCGCCAACGGCATAAAGCTCTTCTAAACCCATAAAAGCCGCGGTGGCCATAACTAAAGGGTGAGGTAATCCGGAAGGTCCAGGTGGAGAAACAAGCGCAATTCTTGGAACTTCCGCAATTTGGGCAGGAATTGCATTCATCAACAAGGTTGATGGATAAGCAGCACGACCTCCCGGGATATAAATGCCTGCACTGTCAACAGGCGTAACTTTCCAGCCCAATACAGAGCCATCCGAACTGAAATCAAGCCGGCTGTCTGTTTTCTGCCGCTCGTGAAAAAGCATGATATTATCTGCTGCTTGCTGCAGAACGAGGAACAGATCGTCTTCCAGGTTGTCTAGTGCTTCCTCCAGTGCGGACTCAGGAACCAGCCATGATTCGGGAATTACCTTGTCAAATTGTTCAGTATATTCTCGCAAAGCAGCATCACCGCTTTTGCGTACTTTAGTTAAAATTTCCTGTACTGTGCTGGATACGTCAGTTTTTTCTACAACATCAATGGATTTTGAAAAAGACTTAAATCCTTTGTAGATTTTTACCTGCATTTTATTGCTGTGAATAATTTATTTGGTTTTGTCCAATTGAGAAATTTTGAGCAGGATTTGATAACAGAAAAAGGAATTGGGCAGATCTGCAAATCAGGCAATCAGGCGCTCTGCTTCCTGGAATTCCACAGAAACAGTTTTGGAAATTCCTGGATTTTCCATTGTAACACCATACAATATGTCTCCGATTTCCATGGTTTTTTTGTTGTGGGTGATAAGAATGAACTGGGCATTTTGTGTTAAGCTTGTGATCAGCCTGTTGAAACGTACTACATTCACGTCATCAAGCGGTGCGTCAACTTCGTCAAGCAAACAAAAAGGAGTTGGTTTGACCAGGAAAATTGCAAACAGCAGTGAGATTGCCGTCAATGCCTTTTCTCCTCCTGAAAGTAAATTGATGTTTTGCAGTTTTTTTCCTTGAGGTTGTGCCACTATATCAACGCCGGCATTCAAAAGGTCCTCCGATTCGGTCAGTAAAAGTTTAGCTTCTCCTCCTTCAAATAAGGTACCAAAAACACTTTGGAAATTCTCATTTACCTGATCAAACATTTCCTTGAAACGGCGACGGGATTCAATGTTTATATCCTTGATAGTTGCTTTCAAATCCTCCATTGCTTTTTGCAGATCTTCAGATTGCGTATGCAAAAAATTAATCCGTTCATGCAATGCCTCATATTCCTCAGGCGCAGCAAGGTTTACTGCTCCCATTGCGTTTAAACGTGCTTTAAGTGAGCGCAGTTCCTGCCCCATTTTATTATGATCGGCGGTTTCAACATCAATTTCTGCAAGAATAGCTTCAGGAGTTTGTTCGGTTATCTCCCGCAATTGCTCCTCAAACTTTTCTCGCTGAATTCTGAATTCAGTCAGTCTGAGAGATTGCTGATGAGCTTCATTTACAGTATTATCCAGCAGACTTTGACGTTCCTGAATTTTTTGAATATGAGCTGTCTGTTCTTCGTTTTTTTGTTCATGAAGCAAAATTTCCTCATCCAGTTCCAGTCTGATGTTAGAACGATCTTCCAGCATGCCCTCAAAAGATTGATCAATATCCAAAATACGCTTCTGACTGTTTTCTATCCTCAGATTACCTTCAGCAATAGCAGTATCAAGCTGCTCGAGGCGCTGACTTGTTTCTTCACATTCACGCTGCAAGCGCGCCTTAGTTTCCATCAGATTTTTCTGCTGCTCTGTTGCCTCGGTTAAGGAAACACGATGGGCCAGTAATTTCTCAGCAGTTGAATCTAGCTGAGTTTGCAACTCCTGAATCCGTTCCTGTAAATCTCCAGTTTTTATTTCCAGTTCTGATCGTTCATTTTCGAGAGATGATATCCTTTCCACAGCAGTACTTTCCTTAACCCTTGATGTATTAATTTCCTCAAGGATACTTTCTGAATCCTGTGAAAGCTGTGAAACTGATTGCTGCATTCGACGTTCTTCCAGCTGGTGATGTTCAAGTTCCTTGTTGCCGCTCAGTAACGAAAACTCCAGTTTGCGGGACTCTTCTTCACAGGATTCCTGTTCTGCTTTTAAGGATTCATATTCCTTCTGGAGATTATCTAATTCTAATTCCAGTTGATTGATTTTTTCACTTAATTCAACAGCATATTTTTCAACATCACTTATTTCCTGCTGGCGCTGTAAAAAACCCAGTGACCCGGATTGAACTGTGCCCATGCTTACTGAAGCATTTGACAGACGAATTCCTGATGAGGAAAGCATTTCAATTGGAGCATCCGGCCAGTTGTTTCCAAATTCATTCCAAAAGTTCGTGTCGTCATTGAGCAAATAAAAGCGCGAAAAAAACTTTGTGCCCCACTCCTGCAGTGGTTCCTCAATTTTCAGAATTTTGGGTAAAGGAACACCTGAATTTTCCATGGCTTGTGATGCTGATGCCGGACGGTCCAGTGCCACGAATTGAAGTTGTCCAAGCTCATTTTCAGCGCAAAATGATTCTATTTGCGGTAGCATTTCTGCACGCTCAATCACCACCCAGTCCAGCACTTCTGCCATTACTTGGGACACCATTTCCAATTCTTCCGAAGAAACGGATATATAATCAGCCAGAAGCCCGGAGACTCCGAACTGCTTCTTTTTTTCAGGATTTTCATGCATTAACTGCATGAAAATTTTCACACTGTCTTTGAATCCTTCATA
>CAJXDX010000126.1 GCA_913052275.1 uncultured Pseudomonadota bacterium
TTCTTTAGGTTCAAAAATGTTGTTAAGTTTACATCATGAAGCAGTGGTGGAAATAGCGCGGACCACACTTACTGGTGAGGAAATTACACAGATAACTTATGGAAGCATTATCGAACTTGATAAAGCCGCTGGAGAGCCTGTTGACCTGGTGCTTGACGGTAAAACCATTGCCCGTGGAGAAATTGTTCAGATTAATAATGACAAACTTGGAATTCGTATTGTAGGAATTGTGCAGGATTAACTCATAAATGCTACATAAAACCGAGATATCTTATAAACCTTTTACGCTGGCTGAAACTAAGTATACAACCGGACGATTCCATTTAATGGATGTTGTAGTTCGCAGATGGTCTTCTCTTATTCAGGAGACTTTGTATGAAAGAATTGGGGTGATGTTTGATGTATCAGTGCAAAACGTTGAACAGCATCGCTTTGAGAAATTTTTCAGCTCCATATCAGAACAGCCGATATACATTTTTGAAACACATAACCAGAGCAGAGGCCTTTTCCTTGTAGACAACGCTTTTTTTAATGTATATGTTTTGAAAAGCTACTCTGAAGAAATTGCTGACGATCCTAAGGAAGAGCCCTCTGAGGGTGGATTCGTAGGTGGTTTGTACGATACACTAAAAAAGGAAATCACCGATGTAGGTAGCAAAATGGCCCATGGAAAGGCATTGAATAGACAGTCCCTTGTGCAGTTGATGAGAGAACACCAGAAAAGCCTGCTGGCGTTGGTGCGCCCAATGATTGCTGACTTTGAAAAAAGCTGGCTTAATATTGCCCAGGTTGCGCTGAATCTGAATCGAGTAACTATCTATCCCTATCGGGCGAAAATTATGCTGCCTTACGAATATTGTCTTGTCTTCAGCATAAAGCTAAGTTCTGGAGAATTTAACTCAAATTTTACGCTTTGCCTGCCGCTGACTGGAATTGACTCGCTGTTCACTCCGATTGAAAAAAAGAAATTAATTGAGCCTGAATCAATGGAATATTACTTTCCGCATGTAAAAAAGCATTTTAATGAATTGTTGGATAACATGGAATATTCTGTGGTTGCGGAACTGGGCAGTACGGATTTGAGTGGAACACAGGGCAAACTGGAAGAAGGTCAGGTGTTGCCTTTGGTGAATAAAGATGGAAATGTGACAGTCAGGATTAATGGATCACCAGTGCTGAAGGGCACAACAGGAGAGTCCGATGGGAATTATTCTGTACGTGTGATCAGGGGTATTGACGATAAAAAACCATCTTCCATTCAGCAAAAACGTGAATTTAAACAAGCAGCCTGGGCAGAAAACTAATCCGGTATACTTAAAACCTCATCAAGCCATTTGTCCGGATCTTCTCCACAATTCCGGAACTTTTCAAGTGTCTCGTTCGCAGGCGTTTTCCCTTCTTTAGTGTAATTGTCAAAATAAGGAAGCAGCCATTTTTCTTCATCTGAACCGAGTTCCCCAAGTGCTGTTTCCATCAGCTTCATCCCGGTTCTGGCAAAATTAGTTCGATTTACATCTGCCTGCAAAGCATCCTTTGCCACGGCCATTTTGTACGAGCTGAATTCTTCGTCAGGCAAATCCATCAGCATGGATTGAACTGATGAAAAAGCATTTTCATGATAAAGCAATGCTCCTATCAGGGCTGGAACTGCCAGCGCATATTGCGGGGACACACTATCCACAACCCTTATTTCAAGAATGTTTTTTATTCTGATGTCCGGAAACAGCATACCCAAATGATCTTCCCAGTCTTCCATGGTTATAGTCAGTTCAGGATGTTCCCCATCCAGCAGCTGCTGGAAATTCCAGTCGGTGGTAACCACAATTTCACCATCACGCATCAGGTGATATGGTGATGCTTCTAATGCCCAGTTTATGTAATCTTCAATCCGGAATTTGTCGCTTAAAAATGCTGTTTGAAGTCCTGTCCGTGAATCATCAGTGTTATTCCAAATGTGTGAACGATAGGAAAGATATCCGCATGGTTCCCCTTCGACCAGGGGGCTGTTAGCGAATAGAGCTGTTAAAAATGGGGAAAGGCGATTTAAAAAAACAAATTTTCTGTGCATGTCTTCTATCGAGGCATAATCAATACTGACCTGGACTCCTGATGATGCTTTCATCATCCACTGTCCAAGGGAGCCAGTTTTCAGCATGTGAGGAAACATTATCTGGTATCGCCCTTTTTTGAAAAATGGCAATTTCTCAAGTCCATGCAGAGGCTGAACCCCTTGAAATAAAAGCTTCCCGTCAAATTCTGCAACAGCGGTTTTCAGCAGCTTCAGGTAATTCTGCAATGATTCATTTGACTCAGACAGGGAATTTCTTGGTGCGTCAGAGAGTTCAAACTGTCCTCCGGGTTCAATTGTAACTTTTGTTCCTACAGGGCTTTTAAGTGCCAGGAGCATTTCTTTTTCATACACTTTCTCCAGCGGATCATCGCTTTCTTTAGTAAGATCAGCCAAATTTTCTAAAATCCTGAAAACCCCTGAATCACCTTCAACTGGTAATGGATCAAATTTTTTTGCCTTATCATCGCCCTTTGGAATCATCACAAAATTTTCGTATTCCATTCCGAAAAGTTTTTTTTCTGGAGAGCCTGCCTCTTTGCAGCAATAACTTTGAAAAATTGATTTTAGTTCATCCAGTGTCATGATCTTTTTTTTAAGGGCAAAATGAGGGGCTGTTTAATAATTGAGAGCAGCCAGGATATTTTTAAAGAAGTCCGTTAGTCATGCTCATACTGATTGAAGTAATCCAGCTGAAGGCACTGAAACCCGGCAGCAGTATGCTGAGCAATACCAGGCCTATCAGGGCATAGGATCCATAACGGAAATTCCAGTGCTGAAAACGTATCCTCAAATTTGCAGGCAAAAAATGGGGGAATACGGAATTCCCATCAAGTGGTCCGAGAGGAATCAGATTGAAGAGAAAAAGATTAAAATTGATGATGATAAACAGTTTGAGCAAAAAGAGCAGGGGAACTCCGGCCAAAATTGTTATGCTGTTCTGTGCAAGAACTCCGTATAAAAATGCGGCAATTATCCCCAGCAGTAAATTCATCAGAGGACCAGCTGAAGCAATATAAAAATCAGCATTGCGGACTCGGTAATTATTTGGATTAACCGGCACCGGACGGGCATATCCAAAACCTACTATTAGAACCATCAGGCTGCCGAAGAGGTCTAAATGCACCAGGGGATTGAGTGACATTCTGCCTGCTGCTTTTGCGGTATCGTCTCCACATAGATGCGCAGTATAAGCATGGCCGAATTCATGAAAAGTGAGGGCAAATATCAGACAAAATGCCAGAATTATCAGGACTTGTGGAGGGAGACTCAACAACATAAATTATTTTTCCGTAAGCAAAATATTTGATTAAACCCGATTTCCAATCGAGTACATAATTCTACCAGATATTGAAATCTCATAAAGACAAATATTCAGAGTCTGGATTTTGTGTTATTCAACTTGAATCATAATGCAGTAATATCTGCAGTCATTCTGTTGCCGGGCTGTTCTTTACCAGAACAAGTATTTTCTTTACATTAACTCATGGTTCCGTTAGTGTGGATGAACATCGAAATTTAAGAATTTGATGCTTAATCATTATTAACTTAGACTGAATTGCCGCAAAACTCTTCCTCCCTAAAATTGTTGTGTGTCAGTAAAAACCTGGTTTTCAATTCTCAGAAAAAAATCTGCTGACTGCAACATGTTCCACTCTTATTTAATTTGATTTTTTAAACATTTAAAATTCCATGTATTGTTGTTTTTTTGATGTGGATGGAGTAATGCTGGACTTTGACGGCGGATTTACCAGGACAATGAAAGAATATTTTAAATTAGATATAGATGATGATTATGTTCCCGAAAGTTTCTGGTTTTCCGATTTGCTGACAAAAGAACAAGTGGTGGAAGGTTGGGACTATTTTATCAAAAGTAATGAATTTGAACGGTTGAAACCAATAGTCGACCCTGAGCATTTTAACGCTAAATTTGGGGCATATCCTGTGCATTTCATCACAAACATACCACCGGATTGTCTTGAACGAAGAGTAAAGAATTTACGAAATGCAGGATTTAAATTTGAGTCCGCGCACTGTGGGGGATTCATTAATTATGACGGCAATACATCAAAAACAAAGGCTGAAGTTATTCAGGAATTGCGACAGGATGATGAGTCAGTTATTTTTGTGGACGATCACCCTGATAATTGCCTCAATGTGCTGGAATCATTCCCTGACGCGGAAATATGGCTGATGTCCCGTCCTTTTAATGCCGACTTCAAGCACCCGGAAATTCGCCGGGCAATTGATTGGAGTGAAGTTCTGGAGCACTCCGGTACCCCTGCCTCTTACTGACTAAACTCATCACGACCATCTGGTTGTTTGGGGATTGATTTGCAATCGATTCCTAATTTGTTTTAACTAAGATGCGTCTATGTTTTTCATTCGTTTTGTTCGAATCCTTTTTGTTGCAGCATCAATCCTGGTTCTGTCCACAACTGGTTCATATTCGCAGGAAGAAGAGCCTCCTGCACCTGCTGAAGCCCCTGGTGCCGTCTGGCGCATCGGATTTTGGGAAATTCTGCATCAAACCTTCAGCAGTGATGAGGACCACCCGTTTTATCAAATGACGGGTACCAGTCGTTTCAAAGGAGGGCAGGGTTTTTTTGGATTCACGGTTCTTGATCCTGGAACAAATGGAATAATTCCCAATGTTCAAAACAAAATTGATGATGGACACAAAAGCAAAGATGGTTCTCTGACCAAGTTATTCAGCTATATCCCCCTGCTGAAGGGTCTGCCTCCTTTTTCCGTGGAGTATATTCTGCCGACTGAACTGAATGTCGGAGTCGGTTTATGCTTTGCCCACACAAATATCTGGCTCGATGATGAAAAAGCAAGGGCAGCAACGTCAGGAGCGGATCCTTCTTATGCTACCCCGCTTATACGGATGGCTTCTCATTTCTATATGTTTTCTGCTTCCTTACATCCATTTGGAGTACCTGCATCTGACGATATAGATATTTTTTTTGGATTTGGGTTTTCAAGGGTGGAAAGTACTGTAAGGTACGGAATCAGATCAAATCCGGCAATTGTTGACTATGCTCCTGTCACACAGACTGAGCTCAGCGGGTCAACAGGCACCATGCCGTTCAGGCGCATGGGAATTGCTTCCGGTGGAGAAAGTTTCGGATTCATGCTGGAATTTCTCTTTCCTGGGAAAAGAGAGATTATAGACAATCCGTTTGCTGGTAACACCATTATTGATTCAACCATCTACGATGCAACTTATAATGACCGTGGAG
>CAJXDX010000127.1 GCA_913052275.1 uncultured Pseudomonadota bacterium
CCACCTGGAAGGGATTTGACGTTAAAGAAGAAAAACCTTCAAAAGGTGCAGGATTTGGAGGTTCAACCAACATTGTCCAAGTTGGCGGGACTTATACCGGAGAAGATGACAATGTTTTCACTTTTCGAGTCTTACGCTCCGGAATGATTCCTTCGGAAGAAGGTGTACTTATTGGCTGGCGCGATAAAAACGGAAGAGAAGGTGAAATACCGATAGATAAATTTAATTACGTTCCGGGAAGTCCACTGGATGTTACGGACGGATTACAATTGTATATCAGTGACGGTGAAGTTATTGATGGAGACACTTTTACAGTAGATGTTTTAGCAGAGAAATCTGATTTGTTCTGGTGGCTCAGTGAGGCAGAACGCGCCCCTCAAATATCACAACCTTCAGATTGGAGCAGTAAAGCCTCTGAAGGAGGGATTCGTGTCTCTGGTGCATATGAGGGAGCAGAGGATGACACCATAATTTTCAGGGTGGAAGGTAATGGACAGGTCGGCGGACCAAGTCGGTTGAAGCTGCATTATGAATATACTGAAACTGGAGAAAAAGGTTCTTTAAATATTGGTTATCCTTATCTGGGTGAAGTAGGTAAAGGAGAAGGCCCCTTTGATCAAGCAACTGCTTTTGACTCGGAAGATGGAGAAGAACTCTTTGACATGGAGTTCACAAAAAAAGGTCGTCGAGACCCCACGCGTCTACCAATTGGGCGGGGCTTATTTGTGGAGGTGAACCCCACTGTTTTGCGTGATGGTGATTCTACAGATGTAGATGTTATTGCTCCTGTACATGAGGATATATGGTGGAGCGATGATGAACACCGCGGGGTTTCCAACAAAGTGGATGTTACAGCAAAGTGGATGACCTATGAAGAATATGAAGGCCTTGATGAAGACAAGCAGAAAAGTGCTCTGGATGTATCTGCCGGAATCAGGGGGCTGACAGGGGGTGTTAGTAATGCGCCTATTGAAGTATCAGGTACGTATGAAACCGATAAAACAAAAAGTTACACATTTAGGGTAGAGAAACGGGGATCTGTAGGAATAACGCGCGCTTTACAATTGAGATGGGAGGACACCTTTGGCGCCAGCGGTGCTATTGAAGTTGGAGAAGGCTATGTTCCAGGATCGCCAATTGCCTTTGATGAGGGCTTAAGGCTGTCTCTTGGTGAAGGAGATTTGTACAAAGATGATTACTTTACAATCTCTACACAGACATCATCTGTAAGACTTGCACAGGACCTTGTCTTGCACCTTGGAGCTACCAAAGCTGGAGGAGGTCTGGAGGTAAGGCGTTCTGAAAATATGGCGAATGATGTGATTCCCGGGCTGGATCTGGAATTTTTTTCATCTAGTGAAAAGCCTGTGACTATATCTGTATTAGGAGACACTGAAGTTGCCAAGGAGCGTATTAATGATTTTGTGGATGCGTATAATACGTTCCAAGCAACCGCAAAAGAAGTGTCAAAGTTTGATAAGGCTACAGACACAGCTGCTCCTTTGCTGAGTGACAGAAATCTGGCACAGGTGGTAAATGAAATTGCCACTACAACAATTGCAACTGTGAGTGGATTGCCTCAATCGACGAATATGCTGTTTTCAATAGGTTTGAAAATAAATGATAAAGGTATGATGTCAATTGATGAGAAAAAATTAAATGAGAAGATCGTTGAAACTTTTTCTGATGTGGCAAACTTGTTTCGAAGCCATGGTAAAACAGATAACCCTTCAATAACTTTTTTGGGAATGACTGAAGAAACCAGAGTTAATCCAAGCGGATACAATGTGGACATTACAAATACTGCAAAACGTGGATACTATTTGGGTGAGCCACTTCCCGGAATTGTGAGGATAGATGATTCAAACAATGTTTTGATCATTAAAAACAACGGCAGGGTTTCTGACGCTATTGAACTGGAACAGGAAAACTATACTCCAGGCAGCCTGGCCAAAACTATTCAGAACCGATTGATGGAAGACAAAGCTTTGGAACGCCGCGGGATACAGGTGCGTCTGGAAGAAGGCAGGTTGAAGATAGTTTCAGGCACTTATGGAAGCAACAGCACAATAGAAGTTGAACCAGGTTCAGGCAAGGACTTGTCTGATTTAGGTTTAGAAGACGGAGTCAGTACTGCTGGTGAAGATGTAGCAGGGTCAATAGGCAATGTTGAAGCTACAGGCAGGGGCCAGTTACTGGTGGGTGCAGAAGGCTCTAATACTGAAGGTTTAAGACTGTTTGTGACACTGGATGAAAGTGATCTTTCAGCTGAGGAAGAGGGCACAATAAGTATTTCAAAAGGTGTGGCAGTTAAATTAGGAGAAAAACTTAATATTTTAAACAATCCGCTTGATGGCAGCGTCAGGAGAGCCACCGACGATATTACTGGACAAATGACCAATTTTGACGAGCAAATAGAGCGTTTGAATAAACGGGCAGAAACCAAGCGGGCAAGACTGCAAAACAAGTTTGCCAAGCTGGACAGTACCTTGGGAAAATTAAGATCCCAACAAAACTATATTAGTCAACAACTCTCTGCAATGAGCGGAGCTAAAAGGTCTTAAAATTAATAGATAAGGAGTATCGATGAGCACTTACAGTAACTATCAGAATGCCTACAAAAAGGCCTCTGTTAACACACTTGATCAAAACAAGTTGATCATCATGCTCTATGATGGAGCCATTAAGAATGCCAACTTTGCAGTTGAGTATATGAAATCAGGAGAAATTGAGAAGGTTCACGACAGTCTGATTAAAACCAAGAACATTGTGACAGAACTGCTGGCAACCTTGAACATGGAGCACGGTGGTGAAATTGCAAAAAATCTGAAGTCACTGTATAGCTACATGTTCAGTCTATTAATTGAAGCAAACATGGAAAAAAAATCTGAACCTGTATTGACTGTAATAGATTTACTGAAAGAATTACGGGGAGCATGGGTTCAAATCAGAGAAAAGAAGAAACCTGAAGAAAAAAAAGGAAATGCTTCAGATCAAGGCATGATGCAAAATCATCAGGCAAATACTGAGAAACGCATCAAAATAACAGGGTAATTTACAGGAATATAAGTATTAAAATTAAATAACTGAAATCATGTAAAAAACCAAGGGGCAGTCTTAAAACTGTTTTTTGGATTTATTGAAGAAAAATTTGATTGCCGGTATTGACCCGGCTGCGAACAGCACATGTAGGCCGCGACTGTTTTGAGTTGCAGGTGTTTCTGAGGCATGTACTGTTTGTCAGCCGGGTTTTGTTTAGGAATAGAAAAAAAGAATAATTGAAATATCTCAGGTTTGACCAATATTTAAAGCAAGTATCCTTTGATTAAATATTTGTAATATTGATTCATGATCTGAGTGTAATTTTTGGGAATAAAGCAAAGCAGAAAGAAACATTGGCATTGCTTTGCCTGAAGTGTTTTGGCAGTTGCTGTTCGTGAAAGGGTAACAGAAACATTCAGGTAGTGGCTAAGAGATGCCTGTTTTCTGGCTGAAGAAGCATTTGCCTGTATAATTTTTATAGAAGGCAAAATAATTTGTGATCCGGGTTTTTACCGGAGAGTTCTTTGAAAAGTAACAGTGGTTCACGTCGAATTGCGGGTACTGAAGGGCTATACCATATTAGCATGGATAGTTATATCAGAAGATTAAACACCTGTGTGTATACGCAATCTATGAAAAGTGGTGACCAGTATAATGCTCCATTGGAAAGATGGACCGGGTAATTGGAATGCAGTAGAATTTCTCAGCAATGTTATTGTCAGTCTGATTGAAGCAATGTTGTCTTCAGATTGAAATTTCAGAAAATGAGTAACTTGATGGAAGTTTTTTATTAAGCGGCATAAAGCACATTGCGTTTATACAGCTTAACAGCAAGATAATATTTTGTAGTTTCAGCAGTTTTACTCTTCTGACCATGGGGAACTGTTGTGAACTTGAAAACTTTGAGTATTTTTAAAAAAAGGGGAATTCTCAGGCACTGCCTGCAGAATTCCTCATATTAATTTATTAGGGATCAACTATTTGATTGAATTCCTTTTCGATCTTAGAAATTAAAACAGAAAATATATTCTCAGCCTGGTAAGTCCTTCATGCGAACTATTCCTGATAGTTCAAAAACCAGGCATGCATTAATCTGTTTTTCATAATCTGACTCTTGAAGTGTGTGTTCTTGCAGCAGGTATTGTAAACATTAAAGATGAAGGCCTGTTTTCGTTATTGAACTGAGAATGTTCGGGTAAATGTTTCTTAAATTGGAGTAGAAAGCGAACTACTTTGTGAAGAATCAAATTACCTCAAAAAAACAGATATTTTCTGAAGTCAGCTGAAGAATTGGATCTTTATATTTATGTAATGTTCCTTAAAAAAAGATCCAAAACAACAGAGGTAACATAGCCAGAAGACGGCAAATTGCTGTTTTTTGGCTTTGTTGTTTAGAGGGCTATTCATTACGGAAATAGACCGTAATTTGTGGGAAGTCTTTGATTATCTGTTAATAGAAACAGATATTTGAAAATCAGCATTTCTTAAATGCAGCTGTATATTGAAGATTAAATTTTCAGGCATAGGTCCGCAATCTAACCTGTTCAATTGATTTGGATACAGCTTGAGGAATATGCTGATTGTTTATGACTGTTATCAACCGCATTACTGATACTTTAGTGCGGGTTGATGCAATTTGAGAATAGATTAATTTGCACTGAGTCAGTGCGACTGAAATCGGACTTTTTGATATAGCACGATCTTAGAAAATATATTTCATGTATCTCAGTCTCATATGGATTTAGAGACGTACGTTATTAATAAGCAATAAATAATTGATTAAAGACGAAAATTATTTATTGGTGGGATTTGAGAAACATGAAGAATAAGAGAAATATATTTATCGATTGGTATACAACAATTGATCAAGCTGAAGTTGCATTCATGAAAAAAGTGCAGTTAAGGTAGCAGCAAAAATATTTATATAGCTCTTAAAAAATCTGTGGTGATGCACCATGAGTTTTTTTAGGGACACTCATGCTCTCTAAGAAAAACTTGAAATACAGTAATGATGTGTTGCCAGGTGAAATTAGACTGAAATAGGTTCTTCATTTAAATTAATGAAGTTCTGCAGCTCTTGGAAAATTTAATCAGAAACATTAATAACAGTCGGGAATACCACTCTGGTTCTCTCTTCAACTGATGAGGTATAAACAAAGTGGGTTGAAGTATATTTTGTCTGTGTAAATGAATTTTTGGACAAATGTATTTCTACATTTGAATCTTCTGT
>CAJXDX010000128.1 GCA_913052275.1 uncultured Pseudomonadota bacterium
GTTTCAATCCGAATATCAGCATCATTATTCTGCCTGGATGCAGTTTCAGAATTGATTATTGTCACACCTGCATCTTTGATTATCTTTGTTATTTGAAATAAAATTCCGGCTCCGTCAATTACCTGCAAGTGAAGAATATGCTGTTGGGTTAATTTTTCGGAAATGTTCCATGCTACTTCAACAGGAATTTTGCCGGGATGAACTTTGTTTTTTTTGCTCGAAGAACTTACGCAATTAGAATGGTGTATTTCAATTTCCTTGTCTTCATGAATAAAACCTCTAATTTTATCTCCAGGGATCGGGGAACAACAATTTGCCATTCGAATCAGCGGATTTTGGATATCTTCAATCAGGAAAATATTTTTCTCGCCGCCAAATAATTTTTCCCATAATTCATGGTTAATCATACCCTTTAAGCGGCCGCTTTGTTTAAAATCAAGCAGTTTATGTTTCCGAAGAAATTTTTGCAGAGGCCTTTTTTGCAAACCTATTTCCTGTAGAAATTTGTTTGCTGTCAATTTTTCTTCTTTCAATGCGTTCTTTACCGGTTTGGTGTTAAGCCATTTTTCAACACCTTGTTGTTCCCCTTTTTCTCGTAATTTTCTCTCAAGCAGGACCCTGCCTGAATTTCTTGCACTCACTACTTTTTGCAGTTCTAAAGCACGTTTGATTTGAGAGCGGCTTTTTGCTGTTTTAACCTGGTCAAGCCATGATTCTTTTGGATGAACTCCGGGATCAGTGATAATTTGCAGGGCTTCTCCTGTGAACAACTGTCTTTCTCGCGGCACCCTTTTTTTGCTTGCGCCAAATGATGTGGGGTTTACCAGAGCACCTATGCAGTGGTTGCCGAGATCCGAGTGGATTCCATAAGCAAAATCAAGTACTGTTGCACCTTTAGGAAACACCAGCATATCACCTTTTGGTGAGTAAATCTGAACCTGGTCAGACTGAACGTAACCCAAGACTTCTGACATTCGTACATCTTTATCACCTGCCATATGATCGAGCTGGCTAAGGTACAGCTGGTAATAGTCAGCAATTTCAGCAGGGTTCCTCTGCCAATGAGCAATTATTCCAAACTGATTTTTTTTCAACATTTCGTCTGAGACAATTTCTAATCGAGTTTGCTCTCCTTCAATCCTTATCTCAGTCTGCAATCCTTCGTAGCCATTCCATAGTGGGTTGCTGATATAGTCTCTGATTTTAAGCGGTATAACATTATAATTTGTATGTATAATCCCCAGTGCCTGAAAGCATGCCATGCTGTTTTTGACAACAACTCTGAACCCTTCCAATACATGATCAATGGGATCTTGTTCCTTAATTTGAGAAGAAGGATGTACAAAAAGCGGTTCTACCTGATTGTATTCTAAATTCTGATTTTCAAGAGTTTTATGTAAAGAATTCTGCATTGCATGAATTGATGAAATTCGTGCTTGTTTCAGTTCATCAATCTCTTTCAGGATTTTTTGGTATCTCTTTGGGTATAGAAGCTTGAAGCAAAGTTCAGTATGTTCCTGGCAGATCTGAGACAGCCCTAAACGTTCTGCTATAGGCACATATACATTTAGCGTTTCCAGACTGATTCTCCTCTGTTTATCACGCGGCATGAACTCCATGTCTCTCATATTGTCAAGCCTGTCAAAGAGCTTGATAATCAAAGCACGAACGTCCTGAGCCATTGTTTTCAGCATGCGCTGGTAAGTTGCCTCTAAATTGTCCCCTGCCTCAATTTTTGAACTTTCAGTTTTTTTGATTTTAGTAAGTCCCTTGACAATATCCGCGTACCAGTTTCCATAACGCTTTTGGATATCCTTGTGGGTAATTTTGGTGTCTTCAATGATGTCATGAAGGAGGGCAGCAACAACGGTAGGAGCATCCAATCCGGCACGGCAAATGTAATTTGCCACTCTAAGAGGATGAATTATGACAGGTTGACCTGACTTTCTTGTTTGATTTTGATGATGCTTATTGATGTCAGCAATAGCCTGATCCAGCAGCTCTGAATCTCTGCTTGTACCGTATTCCTGCACATAGCTGCGAATCTGCTGATCCAATTCAACAATCAGGTTTTTGTCTTCATTGGATATTGATTTTTTACTGACGGATGACATTTCCCTTCTGGTTAAATAATTTTATTGCGGATTAATTCTTCCGCTTTGAGCATCACCACTGCAGTAACGCAAAGCTGATTCCTCTCGGACAGGCTTCCACCCAACTTCAAAACGCTGCTCCCACAAAGTTTTTCTTATTTCCCGGAACAGATCAAAACTGTCAGGATCAACCCAGAAAAAAAAGTAGTTTTGTTCAGGAGGATATTTTTTCATCAATGTCTGCATCAAGCCTCCGTGACGGGAAAACTTATGCCACCACTCTCCTGCTGCGGGTGAAGGCAAAAATTCAATGCAATGTGTATGTCTTCCTCCAACAGTAAGTTTGATCGAATATTGATCAAGACTGAATTCTGTTGGTAATGGGTCCTTGCCGGAAAGATATTTTTTAAGCCTCTGATAAACTAAAGCCCGGTCAAGGTATAATAACCGGTCATCACGCAGTAAAATCAAAAGGCTGTTTTTTTGTGATGCATGTGACCAGGGAATTTTCAGTTTTTCAATTTGTTTTTCAGGCTGCTCTTCAGACGATACTTGCTCTCTTTTATCCATTAATGAAAATACCGCCATAAATACTGCCAAAATGACAAGAATCCCCACATTGTTTGAAACAATGTCAACTAAAGAATCCAGATTTAAATAACTTTGCAAGTCACTTAAAAATGCCCGTTTTTTGCGCATCAATTCACATCTTACTTAGATTCTTTTTGAGTTTGTTCACTTCTCTTGAATGCCTCTCGAGCCTGTGCTTTTTGTTTTTCCTGAAAAGAGTGCTGAAATTCATTGAACCAGTTTGTAAATTTTTCAGCCAGGTCCGGACGTTTTATTCGGGAGCAAAGGTCGACTAGTTTTTTCAGGGTACTGTTTTGCGGATCTATTTTTATCGCTTCTTGATAGTGATTAATTGCTGCTTTAAACTTCCCATTTGATTCTTCATCCTCTGCCAGGCGGATCTTTTCAGCAATTTTTATTTGAACCTCATCTTTCTCCATTTTTTTAAGAATTTGCTCTAGCTCAAATACTTTGTTTTCATTTTCCAATAACCTGTGAATGCTGAGGGCTTTATGAATAAGTTTTTTGCTTTGCACAATCTTTAGAGCTTTTTCAATTGCTATTGCAGCGTTACCGGGTTCATTTTTTTTCAGGTAGTTTTCTGTATCAGCCAAATATGCTGTATATATTGATTTCAATCCTTCACGGGCCTCATTGTTTTGTCGGTTTTTACGTAGAACTCGTCTGAATATATCAAAAGCACCATCCCTATTTTTGTTGTCCAGGTAGAGCTTGGCAATTCTGCTCAGCAATTCTTCAGAGGCAATTTCAGGAATGAGAGGCTCATAAATCTCAAGGGCTTTTTTCTCACGCTTTTCCTGAAACAGTTTGTCTGCCGCTTCAAGGCATGAATTTACATCATAATCCCCCTGAGATCGTTCAAGCAGCTTAAATGTTGTGAAAAAACGTACACGCGATTTCTGAATCAATCCTTTACGCTTAAGCAGGATTCCCAAGTTAACATTGCTGTAGCGATGATTTGGATTTTTACCAAGAATCCCCTGAAAAGTTTTAATTGCTTTATCAATTTCATTATTCTGAGAAATTGCAAGCAACAGGAAACATCGTAAATCAACATTGTCTTTTTCTCTCATCAGCAACCGTTTAAACACACGCTGGGCGATGTTTGCCTCATTATGCTGCAGGCAATATATACCCAGTGAGAACAAAGCTTCTTCCTCCTCGGTGCTTTCTTTTTCCAGATTGGAAGTTATGTAATTGAATGTTTTGAGAGGATCAATACTGCTTGATTCTGGTTGTTTTTCCTCTTTCTGCTCTTTTGTTTCAACATTAACACTGCTTGTTTCTTCGTCCTTTTCCTTTGATTCTTTTATTTCTTCTGATTGATTTATATCCCCTGCTGCATCTAAATTTTCTGGTAATTTTGTATCTTCTTTTTCTTGTATTTCTTCAGATTTTTGTTCTTGATCAGTTTCATCCTTTTCTTCAGCAAAATGCTGATGCATGTCAATTAAATTCTCTATCCCTTCTTTTATGTCAGGCAGGACAAAGTCGGACATTTTTTCAAATTCGTTAATTGCAGAAACAGCCATGCCGTCCTGAACTTCTACCCTGGCCATAGCTGCCGCCAGGTTATAGATAGCATATTTATTTTCTGCATCATGTTTCAGGCAGTGCTGATACATATTTTCTGCACGTTTCCAGTCATGTTTTTTTCGGTATGCGTTCCCAATAAGATTAGCAAGTTCAATGTTCTCTGGGTCCGTTTGAAGGATGTTAATTCCCAGGCTGATAATTGCATCAGGATTACCTCCGCCCTGCATTTCCTGGAACAGTTTGGTGACTGTTTCTGTAGCAAGTTCAGGGTTAAGTTCCATTGCTTTGTTAAATTCTACAGCCGCCCAGTCAAAGAAATTTTTTTCCAGCAGACTTTTCCCACGTTCAAGGATTTCATAAATCTGCTTATCCGGTTCTTCTGAAACAAATAATTTCTTCAGTACTTTCATATAATTTGTGATTATCCAACAATTAATTCAGCATTAATAATCAGCTATTTCTGGCAATTTCAGATTAATGTTAATCATAACTTAAGGAAATGTGATTGTAAATTCCAGTTTTCGGCAAAAAATCCTATTAAACAATGATTTGATCATTTTGAAAAATGTAGTAATTTATTTGTGAATAAAAAGTGAGATTTTTTGTTTAAAACTGAAATAACTAAAAAAATCATAAATTTTTCAGAAAAGACTTGCTAAAATCAGGCCGGATATGTCATTTTTTGTGAAGGTTTTTTCCTGAATTTCACGTTTATCATAGATCATGTTTATAATCTATAAGTACATCCCTTAAAATTTATTCAAATAATTGCATTTAAACATAGTCTCGAGATCGAATAACGATGGAAGTTGAGTCTGAAGAAATTGATATAAAGCTCTCAGATGAAGACAGTCCTGCAGACATTTTGAGAGAATCAGAAGATATATCTTTATTTGCTGAGGATCATGGCACCGGGGAAACTTCGGAAGTTCCTGCTGATTCAAAACCTGGTGATGTTTTATCAGATTCGGAAGA
>CAJXDX010000129.1 GCA_913052275.1 uncultured Pseudomonadota bacterium
GAAAATGCATTTTCAGGATAATCGTCTCCATCTCCATTGAGAATTGCTTCAAAACCAGAAATAGTATCTTCAAGAGAAACATACCGACCCTCTACACCCGTAAATTGTTCTGCAACAAAGAATGGTTGAGACATAAATTTCTGCATTTTTCGTGCCCTACCCACTGTTAATTTGTCTTCGTCTGAAAGCTCATCCATTCCCAATATTGCAATAATATCCTGAAGATCTTTGTATTTCTGCAATACACCTTGAACATCCCGAGCCACATTATAATGTCTATCTCCAATCACACGAGGGTCCATTATTCTTGAAGTGGAAAGTAGTGGGTCAACAGCAGGATAAATTCCAAGTTCTGCGATTTTTCTTTCCAGAACGGAGGTAGCATCTAAGTGAGCAAATGCAGTAGCTGGAGCTGGATCAGTAAGATCATCAGCAGGCACATATACAGCCTGTACAGATGTTATGGAGCCCTTGTTAGTAGATGTAATTCTTTCTTGAAGGTCTCCCATCTCTGTGGATAAAGTTGGTTGATATCCAACAGCAGAAGGCATTCGTCCAAGCAGCGCAGACACTTCTGATCCCGCTTGAGTAAAACGGAAAATATTATCAATAAATAATAATACATCCCTACCTTCCTCATCACGGAAATACTCTGCCATTGCCAGTCCGGAAAGCGCAACTCTCAGCCGTGCTCCAGGCGGTTCATTCATCTGACCAAATACCATCGTAGTTTTATCAATTACACCAGATTCCGTCATTTCATTATAAAGATCATTACCTTCCCTAGTTCGCTCACCAACACCTGCAAAAACTGAATATCCACCATGTTCCGTTGCAATATTCCTGATAAGCTCTTGGATTAAAACCGTTTTACCAACACCAGCACCACCAAAGAGTCCCGTTTTACCACCCTTAGTATATGGCTCCATTAAGTCAACAACTTTAATTCCTGTAACCAATACTTCCCTTGATGTTGAAAGTTCTGAATGGGGTGGAGCAGCTCTATGAATAGGAAGTCTTGATTTAGAATTAAATGCCCCTTTTTCGTCAATTGTATTACCCAAAACATCGAACAGTCGTCCTAATGTTTCAGGCCCAACTGGAACAGTGATTGGATCACCCGTATCACTTACCTTTTCACCACGGGTAATTCCATCGGTTGTATCCATTGCCACTGTTCTAACGATACTATCACCTAAATGCTGGGCAACCTCTAATACCAGCTTACCATCACCATTTCGATCAATTTCAAGGGCATTCATAATTTCCGGTAGCTGTCCATCTTCAAATGTGACATCTACAACTGCGCCCATTATTTGTGTAACTTTTCCAATCTTTGACATATATTTTTCCTCTATTAGCTGAGTGCTTCTGCGCCACTTACAATTTCCAACATTTCCGTTGTAATTGCTGTCTGACGCGCTTTATTAAATTGTAATTTTAAATCTTTAATCATATCATTTGCATTTGATGTTGCGTTTTCCATTGCCAACATTCTTGCGGCTTGTTCTGAGGCATTAGACTCCAGCAAAAATTGCCACATTTGGGTATTTAAATATCTGGGGATTATTGTCTTCACGACCGCTTCCTTAGAAGGTTCAAATAACCTCTCAGGATTATAATCTGAATCTTTTGCTTCAGAATCATAACTCATTGGCAGGAAGGTTTCATTTCTAATTTCCTGACGTGCTACATTCACGAATCGATTATAAACAACCTGTACCTGATCAACTTCTCCATTTATATATCGAGATATAATTTCATCGCCAATTTTCATAGCATGTGAATACCCCAAATCATTCCAGAAATCTATATACTCTACGGCAATAGGGTAATTTCTATTTTTAAAATACCCCACCGACTTTTTCCCAATACATATTATTTCAGAGTTTTCCTGTCCTGCCTTATCAATTGCTTTATGGGCTTCACGAAGTACATTGGTATTAAATGCTCCTGCCATTCCACGATCTGCAGTCACCACAACAAAGAGTGTTTTTTTCACTTCACGCACATTCAGCTCTGGCATAAGACTACGGTCAATTTCTGGAATAAGCATATTCAACAATTCTGCTAAACGACTGGAATAGGGTCGAGACTTTTCCATATTCTCTTGGGCGCGACGCATCTTAGCAGCCGCAACCATTTTCATTGCGCTGGTTACTTGCTGGATACTTTTAACCGATTTTATTCGGTTTCGTATATCCTTTAGATTCGCCATATTTTAACCTAAGAATCCTTTTTTATAATCTTCAATGGCCTTTCTCAGTTCCTTATTGATCTCATCTGAAATTTCTCCCGCGGATTTTATTGTAGCGAGCATTTCGCTATGTTTAGCATCAATATGACCCAATAATCCCTTTTCGAATTCACCTATTCTCTCATTAGGGATATCATCTAACATACCTTGACCACCTGCAAAAATAATTACAACCTGATGTTCAACTGCCATTGGTACATACTGGTTTTGTTTTAATATTTCAACCATCCGTTCACCACGAGTTAATTGAGCAAGTGTAGCTTTATCCAGATCAGACCCAAATTTTGCAAAGGCTTCTAATTCACGGAATTGTGCCAAATCCAACCTGAGTGTTCCCGCAACTTTTTTCATGGCTTTGATTTGTGCATTTCCACCAACACGAGATACAGACAATCCAACATCAATAGCCGGACGAATTCCAGAATTAAACAAATTATTTTCTAGATAAATCTGACCATCCGTAATTGAAATGACATTCGTTGGAATATAAGCTGATACATCACCTTCTTGAGTTTCAATAATTGGAAGGGCTGTAAGCGAACCGCCACCTAGAGAATCAGAAAGTTTAGATGCTCTTTCTAAAAGACGGCTATGAAGGTAGAATACATCACCGGGAAATGCTTCACGCCCTGGTGGACGCCTCAATACCAATGACATTTGTCTATATGCAACAGCCTGTTTGGATAAATCATCATAAATAATAAGCGCATGCTTTCCATTATCTCTAAAAAACTCTCCCATGGCACAGCCAGAGTAGGGTGCAATAAATTGAAGTGGGGCTGCATCAGATGCATTTGATGTTACCACCGTAGTATATTCCATTGCGCCATTAGCTTCTAATTCTGAAACTATACTGGCAACAGTTGAAGCTTTCTGCCCAATGGCAACATAAATACAATAAACGGGGGAATCTGATTCATGGGAACCTTTTTGATTGATGATAGCATCAATTGCAATTGCTGTTTTACCAGTTTGTCTATCTCCAATAATAAGTTCACGCTGACCTCTGCCAATTGGAATCATACTATCAATTGCTTTTATTCCTGTTTGCAGAGGTTGGGTAACAGGTTGACGAGCCATAACACCTAAAGCTTTCCGTTCTACTGGAAGTGATTCTTTAGCATTAATAGGTCCTTTCCCATCAACTGGTTGCCCAAGTGGATTTACCACTCTTCCCAGCATTTCATTTCCCACTGGTACTTCAACAACCTTACCTGTTCGTTTTGCTAAATCGCCTTCTTTTACTAGACGGCTATCACCAAACAGCACCAATCCGACGTTGTCTTCTTCAAGATTTAAAGCCATTCCAAATACACCATTTGGAAGTTCTACAAGTTCAGAACTCATAACATTTTCCAACCCACTAACACGAGCAACACCATCGCCCACCATGAGGACTTCACCTACTTCTGATACATCCAGATCAACCTTAAATTCCTTAAGTTGCTGCTTCAGTAAGGATGTTATATCTTCAGTTTTGATTTCCATAAATTCTCCAATTAGTAATTACTATTGATAGAGGGAATATTCCAATTTCTGTAACCGGGTAGCAATTGATCCATCAATTATGGTGTTTCCAATTCTAAATTTAACACCAGCTATAATTTTAGTATCAACAACTGATTCCATTTCTATCTTCTTTTCAAGTTTTTTCTCTATTCCAGTTACAAGTTCATCAAGTTCATTTTCATTTAGAAGGGATGATGTAGTAACGGTCACCTTCATTGCTCCACTTTTATTATCGATTAAAAATAGAACTCTTTTGATAATTTCTTCAAGTAATTGAATTTGCCCATCATTCAGCAATTGCACTAAAAGTTCAAATCCAAATTCTGAAAGGACATCCTCCAATACCACTTTTAGAATTTTGGATTTATTTTCCAACGGAATTCGCCGACTTTGTAAAAATAAGCGTAAATCTGGAGAAGTTTTATATGCAGTTAACAATGTATTGAGATGCTGTGAGACATCAGACAATTGTCCGGAACCTTCTGCCACTGCAAATACTGCTCCTGCATATTTGTTCACTTCTCGATTATTTTTCATCAGGATTTCCCGATTCCCGCTACTGTTTCTTTGATAAGCCTGCGGTTGTCTTCAGAGTCTACGTTTTTTTCAATAACTTTGGTAGCCGCTTGAAGTGAAAACTCCACTACAGAAGACCGAATCTCCTGAACAGCTTTTTCCTTTTCAGTTTGAATTTGGTGTTGTGCTTTTTCAAGTATATCACCCGCTTCTTTTTCCGCAGTTACTTTTATTTCTTCTCTTACTTTCTCACCTACCGCCTTACTTTCAGCAACTATCTTCTGGGCTTCTGCCTGTGCCTTTCGGATCATTTCTTCATAATCTTCTGCAACTTTACCTGCTTCCTCTTTGGCTTTCTCAGCGGATGAAAGGGCATTCCGTATATCCTCTTCACGTTTATCCAGGGCATCTATGAGGGGACCCCAAGCCTTCCATTTTAAAATTGCCAGTACAATGAAAAAGGTAACAATTGTCCACATGAATACACCAGGGTCAAAACTTAACCATTTCTCCATCCATCCACCTTCATGAACTGAATCAGCATGACCAGATCCTTCGGTAGCAAAAAGAAATCCACAGATACTAATAGCAGAAATTAAAAGTCTGCTCAATATCATTATTAATTTTCCTTTTTTAGAGTACAACAGCTAATATGCAGACAACAAGTGCAATAATTGCAACACCTTCCAGAAGGAAGAGCGGAAGATTAACGGTTGCTCGTATATCTGCTGCGGCTTCAGGCTGACGGGCTGTGGCATTGGCTGCTGCAAAGGCAAGTAGACCAATTCCAAGACCGGCTCCAACAACGACTATTCCTGCTCCAATACCTGCTCCAAGCAAACCACCTTCAGCTGCCATGGAAGTAGCAACTGTCAACATACC
>CAJXDX010000130.1 GCA_913052275.1 uncultured Pseudomonadota bacterium
ATAATGATATTCGATGGTACAAAAACGTAAAAATAGGAAACTGAAAAGAGTTTTTCTGCCTATTATTGTATCCGCCTTAGTTATTATTTTATACCCATCCTTGTTCCTTGAAGCTCAGGAACGCGTTAAATCGCTCAGTATACGACAGTTTGAAATAGAAGAATCGATACGCAATGGTCTCAAGTATTACCTCGAACCGAAGGACTATGTCCTGCGTGTAAAGCTTTTTGGTGAGGAGCGAGCAATTAGTGTAGCTAATGAGACACTTCCCGGCTTTGGTCAGCTTAATGAGCCCAGCAGCACAAGCGGCGCAAAATACTGGGAAATTACACGGATGCGTGTAGATTTGGTTATGCACAAAGAAGTTTCTCCGTCTGTAAGCACATACATAGGAGAAATTGTTCCTATTCTCAGCGGAATCGATTACGAGCGTGGGGATGAACTGGTATTTGTTCCAATTTTACCGAGCGAGCCCTTTCCGCAACAGTCTGCCGTGCCTTCAGCTGAAGATTTACCGGATGCAATGGTAAAAGCTTTACCGGAAGATGCACCTGCAACAGATGAGGCCGCAATGCAGCCTGAAGAGCCAGCTGCTGAAGAAGGTGAAAAACCGCTTGAAGAAGAGCCATTTTGGATGAGAATGAGTGACATTGAAAAAATTCTTGCTGGAATGTTACTGGTACTTTTGCTTTTGTTTTTCTGGGTACTTTGGAAATTAAGAAAAGTAAAACAAGTAGCTGTGGAACAAACAGGATTCCCTGCACTGATGCCGCCACAACCTCAAACACCTCAGCTTCCAAATGTTCCACAACAGGGTTTTGTTCCCCTGCCTGAGTCTCATGAAAAGATTGCTGAAAATAACGAACATCATGATTATCAGATTGATGACGCATTGATTAATGATGAAAACGAAAAACTTGTTCAAGAAATTGTTAAGCAGCTTATTGGTCGTGTGGATTGGAAACAGGAGCTGGTACAGGAGATGTCACGAGATAAACAATCTATGGATATGCTTACCCAGTTTATAGCTACCCTGGGCTTGAGTTCATCGAGAAAACTCTTCTCTGAAACTATACCTCAAAACACTTTTCTGGATCTTGAAAAACTGGCAGAAGAGGCCCATCCTTCAGCTGAAGATTCAAATGCTGTCTTGAAGGACATTCAAAAATTTTTACTTACCAAGCAATTAACCGAGCCTGAACAAAACAAGTCTAATCCATTTGCATTTATGGATCAGCTTACAACTTCGCAAATTGGTTTCCTTGTAAAGGATGAACCAGCCAAAATAAAAGCATTTGTTATTGCACGTTTGGACAGTGAAGAAGCTGCTAAAATTATGCGTGATCTTTCGAAAGATGAACGTACAAATGTGGCTTTGGAACTAGGTAAACTGCACGAACTTCCTCTTGAACTCGTGGAAAAAATTGGTTACAACCTTGCAGAAAAAGCGCGACATGTGCCTGATGAAGGCACTGTTGGTGTTGACGGAATAAAGTTCATTGCAGATGTACTGGGAGATTTGGATAACTCAACACGACAGGAATTGATCAGCGGTCTGCGAACATCTGATATCAAACTAAGTGAAGACATAGAGAGTCACTGCTTCATATTTGATTCAATTCCGGAAGTCCCGAAAGATATTTTGCTGGAAGTAGTTCGAAAGCTGCAGCCGGATGATGTAATTACTGCTATTTCCGGTTCAACATCAGAAATTAAGGAAGCAGCAATAATGTGCTTCCCTGAGAAAAGTCGTGCTGCCCTTGTTTCATCATTAAAATCAAAAACGCCTGATTCTGAAGAGATACGTAGTGCACGCAGGATGTTTACAGATGCAATGCGTGAAATGGCTGATGCCGGGAAGCTGGACCTGCAGGAAGTAAATACAAAATTTGCTCAAAGTAACTCTGAAACTCAATCTGAGCAGGTATAAGTAATTTTGAAGCATAAGTTGACTTACAATTATTTTCCGTTGAGTTTTTCAGAATTTTGATTATTCAGTTCAGGAATAATTGACAAGACCATTTCCGGAGTAATACTGGTCAGGCATCGTAAATTGTCCGGATTGCTGCATCTGCCCCTTCCATCACGAGAACAGGGACGACAGCTAAGCTTTTCCTTTGTTTCCATTATGGTGCTTTCCTTCAAAAACGGCGGGTAGCCAAATTCTCTAACTGTAGCCCCGAAAAATACTATTGCAGGAGTTTGCATTGCCTCTGCAAGGTGGCTTATTGAGGTGTCATTAGTTACAACAATTCTGGCATGTCTTAGCAGCTCTGCAGATTCAAGAGGTGTAAACTTTCCAGCCGCATTTATGACTTTACCTGAAAAATCATGTTCCAGCTTTGTATTTTCTGGTTCATTTGCACCTCCTACCAACACAACAGGACAATCCTGCTTGATTAATTTTGAAATTAATTCCTGGAAATATTTCAATGGCCAGCGTTTCAGGGGGTATGAAGCAGATGCGCCAATGGCAATATACTTTTTTTGCAGAAGATTGTTTTTATTAAGAAAATTTTTTATTTGCATGACAGTGTTTTGATCTGGGAACAGCTCTGTGTGATTATTCAGTACCAGACTAGTCTGATTCTGCAAGGGGAGAAGCAGGTGCTGACGCTGGGAGGGAGTATTTTTTAGAAAATTAAGTTTGAAATTAATCAGTATACTTCTTTGCAAGCTCCGTTTTTTGATCAACCAAACTTTAGGAGTTTTATGGAACCCGAATCTGGTTAAATTCCATACAATCCATATACTTCTCAGTGAGCGGTGAGCATCATAAACAAGGTCAAATTTTTCTTTGTGCAATTTTTTTATCAATTTATTCAGTTCACTGTAAGATTCTTTTCTTTTATGCCAAATGAAATGATCTATGTGAGGGTTATTGTTCAAAACTGAACCAGTTCCGGAAGAGGTTAACAAAGTGATTTCAGCATCTGGAAAAACACGTTTCAGCTCTCTGAAAATTGGTGTAGTCAATACCAAGTCACCCAATGCGCTGAAACGAATTATTAGAATTTTGTTTGGTTTAACCAACTCGCCTTTTGCAAATAAATTAAGTTTTCATGGAGTTTGCATTGTACCCTATTCAAACATATTCAGCTAATATTCAACAGAATTCAAACCTGAACAATGAATGTAAACAACACAGATTTTACTTTTCATCTGAAAAATCAGCGATCAGGCAGCAAACAGTCATTTTCTGAATCTGACATTCAGGGACTTTCATTTCAGAATATTCGCAGTTTTCGACACAATTTTGAAAAAGGAATCACAACAATGCGCTCTTTCTTAGGAGATGAGCAACATCAGACAATGATTGTTGCAATGTATGAAGGAACAGAACAACTGCTAAATCAGAATGTATCAGAATTCGCAGTGTTGGAATATCTGGAAGGATTAAAATTGACAGCTAAAGAATTACGCCAACAGGGTATTTACGGCAATCAGTTTCGTACTGCACTTATGGAACATTCTGCTTCAACTGTTCGTGAACTGCTGCACTCTTCCTGAATTTTTCAGGTACCGCTCACAACCATTTTATCAATTTTGAATGCCGGAGTGAGAATGGAGCTTCGTTCATCTACTTCATTCCCTATCATATTTAAATTATTCAGCATTTCAGGAAATGTTCCGGCAATTGTAAACTCATTTACTGATTCGGCGAGTTTCCCGTCACGAATCCATATCCCTTGTGCCCCACGAGAAAAATCCCCTGTGACAATATTTGCACCCTGACCGGACATGTAGGTTAAATATAAGCCGTTTTTCACACTGGCAATCAATTCCTCTTCAGGATACTCCCCAAGTTCAAGAATCAAATTGGAAATACCCCCCGAATGACCGTTGGAAGTCATTCCAAGTTTATTGGCGGAATATGTTGAAAGCATATAGTTTTTTAAAACACCATTTTCGATCAACACTAAAGGTTTTGCTTCAACCCCTTCACTGTCGAAATGACGACTGCCCAATTTGCCCGGTAGAAGAGGATTATCAATCAAGTTGATTTTAGAATCTGCAATTGATTCATTCAGACGGTTCAGTAAAAAGGACTGCTTGCGAAAAAGGTTTTCTCCCATGAGGGCGGATGCGATTTTTCCAAAAAAACTTTGTGCCATTTCTGAACTGAAAATGACAGGAACTTCCTGGCTTGCAGGTTTTACTGCACCCAGTTTTCGCAAGGTTCGATGGCAGGCTTTATCCACTATTTCTTTAGCTGGTGTCAAATTTTTGTGAAATCTTGTTGCGCTATACCAGCCGTCTGTTTGTTTCCGTCCTGTATTTTTGGTGTCTCCGTTGTCAGTAGAAGCTGATTGCACATCATCTGCAACCATTGAAACACCAAGACTAAATAAAGTTTTTGTCTCTCCTTCCAGAAAACCATTTGAGTCTGCATGCACAATGTGAGAGATACTGTCTGAATAAAATGTTTGCTCTGTCCTCAGCCTCTTATCTGAATTGAAGGTCAACTGTTCCAAATCAAATGAAAATTTAATTTTTTCTTCAGAAGTTATGTTGTCAAAATCAGGATCTAGAAATTCCAGGTTGCCTGGTGCCCGTCCCTGCAACTTTGGGTCTGGCAGACTGTAAAATTCATCTTCACCCATGTAAGGAAGAGTATCTATTGTTGAACGAATTAAAGGAGCTAAAGTTTCTAAACGTAAATCATTTGAGGATACAGTTGACCGGCGTTTTTTGATTGAGATTGTAAGGTGCACACCGGACGAGACAGATTCTTGAAGGGATTCTATTTTTTTTTCTCGAACATCTACCTGAAAAGAAGTTGAGTTTGCAAGGGAAACAGATGCCTTGTCAGCACCGTATTGATGTGCCAGATCAATAATATCTTTGGCAATACTTTTATGTTTATCTAACATTATCAGTTATTTATAACTAAATATTTTCGTTCACTTTCATACATTAATTCCCTGCAATTTCAAACAGATTTCCGCAGTTAATATGAAGACAGGAAAAGAAGTTGACTTGATTTGTATAATATGAGTTCAATAATCTGTATGATTAATTCACCTCTGACAATTCATAGGTTCAATTTGCCCTCGGCTCCCATAGTTTAACTGGATAAAATAGGGGATTCCTAATCCCTAGCTCCGCGTTCGAGTCGCGGTGGGAGCACCAT
>CAJXDX010000131.1 GCA_913052275.1 uncultured Pseudomonadota bacterium
TATGGGCAATAGTGTCTGCAATTAGTTTTGGTTTATTCCAGACAATTAGCAGAAAAGCAGGTATGAATGTGAATGCATTTTTTCATACTTTTTTTCTGATGATTATAAGCACATTTTTCATGATAATATCAACATTAATTCTGGAAGACATTAAGCACCTCACTCTATATCTCACATGGCAGGGGATATTTTATTTTGCCGTAGCCGGAATCATTCATTTTGTTCTTGGCTGGACCCTGCTGACAGTCAGTCAAAATAGTATTGGTGCCTCAAGAACAAGTGCCCTGGTCGGTACAGCCCCTTTTTTTGCAACATTGATTGGATATCTATTTTTTCAGGAAATCCTGTCATTTCTCACTATTCTAGGAATTATTTTTGTAGTGAGCGGTATTTACCTTGTTACATATAATAAGGACTGATTTATATAATATGCGATTTAATACTCTTCTGCAAAGTCTAGCTGGTTTGGGTACAGCAATATGTTTTTCCAGCAGTTCTATTTTTATTCGTTATGGACTTGAAACTATTCCATCACCTCTAATTGGAGTTACCATAGGAATGGTATTCTGTACTTTTGCATATGGTTTGATATTGCTTGCTCGATTCAGGAATCAAAATGACGAAGAAAAAAACCTTTCATATTCCAGGCAGGGAATTTTTCTATTATTTTTTGGGGGAATATTTTTAGGGTTCGGAACTTTATCTCGATGGATCGCAATTGATTTGGCTCCAATTGCAATTGTAATTGGACTTAGTGGTTTAACTGTTCCTGTGGTTTTGATGCTGTCACCAATTTTAATGGGGCGCAGTTTGGAAAATGTTACAATGAGGTTATGGCTTGGAGCAGGACTGGTAATAATTGGTGCGTCTTTAATAACCTTTTCCCGTTAATTCCATGATTATAGATACTCACATCCATATAATTGCTGAAGAAATAACTCAAAAAATAACAAAAGATCCTTGGTCACCGGTCGCAGGTTATGATGGCGATAAACCATTTGTAGAGTTCCAGGGAAAGAGACTCAGTTCGGTGATCCATGAATTTGTTGATGTAGAGACAATTCTCAGTAAACAGGCAAAAGCAGGTGTTGATATTTCTGTTCTTAGTCCGTGGTCCAGCCTGTTTCGTTATGATTCGGATGTCAGGACCTGCCTGAATGTAAATAGAATTCAAAATGATGCTATTGCTGAAATCGCCGATGAATACAGTGATCAGATCATTGGCCTGGGTATGGTTCCCATGCAGGATGCTGGAGCTGCTGTTTCGGAGCTCAAATACTGCATGGATATAGGGCTTAGAGGGATAGAGATCGGTACCAATATAAATGGGAAATATCTTGGCGATGCTGACTTCCGTCCATTCTGGAGTAAGGCTGAGGAACTTGGTGCAGTTGTTCAAATACACCCTGTACCAGGCCTCGGAGGTCCCACAAACAAAGAATTTTATCTCTGGAACGCTTTTTCAAATCCTGCTGAGACAGCGCTTACTGCATCGCACATGATACTATCTGGTTTGATGGAAGAGCATCCGGAATTGAAAATCCAGCTTTTTCACGGTGGGGGGCATCTCCCTTATCAGATTGGACGTCTGGACAGGGCTTATGAAATGCGCCAGGAAACCAGCAAAAAAATTACCAGGAAACCGAGTGAGTATTTGAAAATGTTTTACTTTGATACGATTATACACTCAAGTGAGGCCCTGGATTACCTGATAAACCTGGTTGGTCCGGAGCAGGTTATGGTGGGTTCAGATTATCCTTTTGACATGGGTTCATACCAGTTTAATGACCTGCTGGATGAAATTAATATTAGTGAATCAGACAGGAAAAAAATAAAATCTGAGAATGCAGAGAGGTTGTTTCAAGTATAATTTTTTAAAGTTAACCAAGACTGTGATTACAGAATATTACTGCATTTAATCTAAAATTCAGATGAATTAAAATCTAATATTTCGTTTTGAAATAATCTGTTTTAGTCAATTGTAAAAAAATGATTGAAGGAATTTTTGGAATAGATAAAGAAATTGATGGAAAGCCAGTCAAGCTTATGTATGTTGAAACATGGGATGGACTTTATACGGCAGTAGGACTCAGAATTCCGGAAGGAAAGAGCCCTTTTCCTCTTGTACTGTTCGCATATGGCAATGGGGGAGGGGGAATGACCTGGATTGAGGATGCATATCAAAACAAGGCATACACAATAAACAAATTTGTTGAAGCAGGCTATGCAAGCGCGTGGATTCGTTACAGGAGTGAAGTGGAGCTGGGTTATAATAATGGTGGGCCACTGATTAGAGACACAAGGCAAGGCGGGGATTTGTTTAACCGTTCACCGTTGGAATATGAAGATGAAATATCTGTTGTAGAGCAGCTGAAATCTTTAGCTGTGATAGATCCTGAAAAAGTAGGTCTTGTAGGAATGAGCCATGGTGGAGAAATGGCATTAAAAATCATTTCAGAATATCACGGGTTAAAGGCAGTTGTGGCAAGTGAACCTGCCGCACATGAATATTTATGCCTGAATCCGGATAAAACTGCATTTATTAATGAAGAAACTCAGCTCAGGAATATTGAAGAAATGGAGATGTTTGAATTAGAGAAAGTTCTGCAAAGAATCGATCTCCGAATTGCAGAGAAAAGAATTAGTGAGATAAGTACGCCTTCATTTATAATGGGCAGAAACGGGGATCATCTTCAGGGAATTTTCATGGCAGTTTTTGATTTATTGAAGCAATCAGGAAAAGATTCAGAATGGAAAACGTATAATCATGATTTGCACGGGTTCTTATTTCCTGAGAAAAACAGCAATGGAGAATATCAAGTGGATAAAATTCAAGTGGAGGCCATTGAAGACACATTAATTTTTATGGACAGACACCTGAAGTACCGTGATTGATTTTCAGGTTTAGAACAAAAAGAAGGAGAGTTTACTAAAATGAACTTTGATATGAGTGTTCAGGTTTCCTTACCTGCATATTTCCCCGCTGTTTCTGGAAACATGGCTTTCACTATTTTAAAATGAGAAATATCGACTGTTGCATCCATATGCAGAAAAATGGATGCATCCCGAAAAAGTTTTTCGATGCCAACTTCAAGCATTGCTCCCATGCCACCATGAAGCTCAAGCGCGTTTTCACAAACTTTGAGAATTTGTTGTGATGCAAAAACTTTTGCCATGTTGCACAGCGCATCTGCATCAGAACTTCGGGTATCCACAGCAAGTGCAGCCTGATTAACAAGCGTACGCACCGATGTAATCCGGGTTGCCATATCTGCAAGCCTGGAAGCAACAGACTGGTGCTTGATCAGTAATTTTCCTCCTCTCTCATAGCTTTGTACGAATGCAGATGTTTTTTCAAATGCAGCGACGCCTACCCCAAGATTCTTTGATGCCTGAATAATTTTACCAGGTCGAAAATAGATTGCAGCTTTGGAAAGAGCCTCTCCTTCACTGAGAAGATGATCATCAGGAACAAAGCAATCGGAAAAATAGATTTCTCCGTTATTCATAAACCGACAACCAATGGTTTCATTGCATCGAACAATTTCCAGACCGGGATTATCCCTGGGTACAAGGAAACTGGAAGTCCCCTCAAGCATGCCAGATCCAGGCTTGGTGTTTGCGTATACCACATAAAGGCCGGCGTCAAAGCCGTTACTGATGTAATGTTTTCTTCCGTTTATCTTCCATCCTCCATCCACCTTTTTCGCCATGGTGTCCATTGCTGCCTCAGGCACATTGTAAGGAAGCCAGCGGTCAGAAGCTCCTTTTGGCTCTGTAAGGCAGTGTGCCAGTAGAAAAGTATGGTCTTCTACAAGACGTGTAAACCACTTCTTCTGAAGATGTTCCGGTGCAAGATTCCTGAGCAGTACTGAAACTTTCCAGTTCTGTACAAGCTTGTCTGCAAGTCCTGAATCTCCACGGGCAATCTCTTCTGCGATGATTGCAAAACTGCGATTTTCTGTTTCTGCATTTAACTCGATACCACCATACTTTTCAGGAACTCCAAGTGTCCTTATGGAAATTTCATCTGCCGCCTTAAGGATTTCTTCAGGCAGACGTTCATCAGGATCCATGTTCCATTCGCGCTGCCAGTCCTGCCTTAGAAATGGGCTGACTACTCGATCTATAAAGTCACGGCAGCTTTGCTTCATCAAACGCTGATCTTCAGTCAGCTCCTGATTAAAGGAATCCATAATTAATTCATTTGAGTTATAGAAATTTACAGCCATAATTTGAATAAAAAATATAGATGCAGATGAGAATCAACCGGAAACAAATTTTCTCATAACAAACTTCGGTCGCTATTTTGATTTATTAACTCCAGAACATTGTCCTGACTTGCTGTGTGAATGGCTGTGGTGACTAATTTGTTTTTTCAACAGATTAGCTTTTTGATAGCCGTATTTAGGAGTACCTGAGCGCTTTTCAAGTACAGATGCAGCAAGGGCAGCATTTGAAGCACACCCGCATGCTGTAGCTGCAGGACTTAATTTATTAACCACAGCACTGCGTTTTAGTCCGGGAAGTCTGATGGCTGCAGCAGTAATTATTTTTTTAATAGGCTCCCTTGATTCAGGATGATGCTCCATTGGTGCATCATGAATACTCTGTTTGATCTCGAATCTTAACCCTTTGTTGACCAATGATTCATAAGTATAATAAGGCATTCTTTACTCCGGTAATATAATAATCAGTAAGCGTTTGCAACAAACAGTTCCTTGGATGGGAACAAGGTTATTACTTTGCATCCGTCTGCTGTTACAACTACTTCCTCTTCTATGCGTGCTGCTCCGTTGCCATCCTCAGCCGGGCAATATGTTTCAAGAGCGAAGACCATTCCCTCCTTTAGTTCAAAAGGATTCTCAAAAGATACCAGGCGGCTGATGATCGGGCGTTCATGCAGTGCCAGGCCTAAACCATGTCCAAACTGAAGTCCGAATGCTTCCATCTCCGAAGCAAATCCAAATTCTTCTGCTCTAGGCCAAACCTCAGCAATTTTATCGGTGGTTAAACCCGGTTTAACCAGTTCAATTGCATTGTCAATCCATTCACGTGCTTTCTGATAGGCTTCTTTCT
>CAJXDX010000132.1 GCA_913052275.1 uncultured Pseudomonadota bacterium
GTTGCTGCCTCAACATTTCCTGCACCGGCGATTGCTCAAAGTCGTATTGAAATCGTAATGGTAGCCACATGGGGAAGAGATTTCCCGGGATTGGGCACAGGAGCGCAGCGATTTGCCAAGAGACTTTCCGATATGACAGACGGAAGAATGAATGTTACATATTACGCTGCTAATGAAAGAGTTAAAGCTTTTGATTCTTTTGATGAAGTGGCTTCAGGCAATGCGCAAATGTATCACGCTGCAGATTATTACTGGAAAGGGAAGCACCCTGGATGGGCATATTTCACTGCTGTTCCTTTCGGGCATGTATACAGTGAAATTAATGCATGGATCAATTTTGGTGGCGGACAGGAGCTCTGGGACGAGCTGGCCGGAAGTTTTGGCCTGAAATGTATGCCTTGTGGAAATACTGGAGTCCAGATGGGCGGCTGGTTTCGCAAGGAAATCAACTCACCTGATGACCTTAAAGGTCTTAAAATGAGGATTCCCGGACTTGGCGGGGATGTGATGGCAAAATTAGGAGCTTCACCTGTTTCACTTCCTGGTGGGCAGATATACGAGAACCTGATTTCCGGTGCCATTGATGCCACTGAATGGGTTGGTCCCTGGAATGACAGTTTTTATAAATTCTATGAAGCTGCCAAGTATTATTACTATCCTGGTATGCATGAACCGGCTTCCATGCTCTCATTAGGCATTAACAAGTCCTGGTGGGAAGGTCTTTCTAATTCTGATCAGCTCCTCATTAAAGCTGCTGCACATACTGAGAATGATGTAATGATGTCTGAGTATAATGCAAAAAATGGCTCTTCACTGGACAAACTTATTCGTGAACAAGGTGTTCAGTTGAAGCGTTTCAATGATGATGTATATGACGCTTTCGGTGAAGCTTCTGAAGAAGTATTTGATGAAGCTAGAGCACACAGTGAGCTTGCAAACCGCATACATGAAAGTTTTGCCAAAGCACGGGCAGATGTTGGACGCTGGATGAACATTTCTGATCAGGAATATCTCCGTCAACGTAACCGCGTACTTGGTGTTTCGTAGGTTACTACCAAGACCCGAAGACGGTGTCTTTAAACGGACACCGTCTTTATCTCCTTTTTTTCTCCACTTTGTTATTCTCTCTGATATGCAATAGATACTGCACGAAAAAAATTGCTTATTAAGACTGGTCCCGGTCATTTAACATAACTTGAAATGAGTATTTCTGAAGACAGTCAAACATTAAATATCACAAATCCTGGTCGTTACTGGACTGGTTTTTTGCTGAGAGTGTTTTCTTGGCTTATGGTAAGCCTTACACTGCTTTTTCTGGTTAATAATTATTTAATTTTCTGGAGAGGCTGGCCCGGCCTTTGGAATTTTTTTGCACACCAGGAATGGTTTGGTTTTTCTCCGCTCAGAACACCTCTAAATGAAGAAAACCAGATGCTTGGTTGGATTCAAACTATTGTACTGATATTAATCATTATATTGAACTTACTTTATGTCATTAAAACTACCAAAAAACAACTAAGTGAAGATGCCAGAATTTTATCCGGATTTGCTGCCTATCTTACAAGGTCATTCTTTTGGGCTGTATTTATAGTTGGTTGTTTCGATATTGTTATTTCTTTTCTGCGTGTGGAAGATTTTTTGGAACCCCTGTTTGGAGATGTAATTGCGGTTGAACTGGGACGTTCTGTTTTCAGGGGGACTTATATTCATTACCCTTTAGTAATACTTAGTTTTGTCATCGCATATTTTGTAAGGGGATTGGGTTTTACTTGGCTTGCTCTTTTGGTGGTGGTTGCTGAATTTCAGATAGTGATATCGCGTTTTGTTTATTCATACGAGCAGGCTTTTATGGGAGACCTGGTACGCATGTGGTATGCGGCTCTTTTTCTTTTTGCAAGTTCCTACGCATTGGTCACTGAGGGACATGTCAGGGTGGACGTATTGTATTCAAGATTCAAGTTAAGAACAAAGGCAATTTCAAATGCTTTAGGATGCTTGCTGCTAGGGGTCCCTCTGTGCTGGGTGATCCTTCTGACAGGAATGTGGTTCAAAGGAAGCAGTTTGAACAGTCCCCTTCTAAGTTTCGAGGTTTATCAGCAGGGATTCGGTATGTATACCAAGTACCTGATGGTTGGATACCTCATTGTTTTTGCCGTCTGTATGCTAGTTCAGTTTATGGGATATTTTCTAAAATGCACTGCAGAATTACTTGGTGAGGAAATAGAAGAGGAACCACAGTTTCAAGAGAATACATAAACAATTTTATATTTAAGTTTTTATGGAAGTCTTTTTTCTTCTTGTTCTAGTGCTTTTGATGGTGATGGCTCTCACCTCAGGATTCCCTGTTGCTTTCTCTTTGCCAGGTTCGGCGATCCTGAGTATTGGATTAGCTGCTCTTGCTGGTTATGTATTTGAAGGTAATGCTTCTGCATATTTTGCTCAGGACGGTCCGATTGAGTGGCTTAGTGCAGGAGTAACGAATTTCCGCAGTCTTTACTGGGATGTGGAGAGAGATACGTTAATTGCAATTCCTCTCTTCATTTTCATGGGCATTATGCTGCAGCGTTCAAAAATTGCTGAAGACCTACTTGTTACAATGGCTCAGTTGTTTGGCCCTATTCCTGGTGGTTTGGGTATTACTGTAGTTTTTGTTGGTGCATTGCTGGCGGCAACAACAGGAATCGTTGGTGCCACTGTAATAGCCATGGGACTTATCTCGCTCCCGGCAATGCTGCAGCACAACTATTCCAAACCTTTAGCAACTGGAACCATATGTGCTTCTGGAACTCTGGGTCAGATAATCCCTCCCTCAGTTGTTTTGATCATACTTGCGGATCAGCTTTCCAACGCGGCAGACATTGCTAATACTTCACGAACTGCTGATTACAAACTAGCAACTGGAGAATTTGTCATGCCCTCGGAATTTTCAGTGTCTTCAGCTAGTGCAGGAGAAATGTTTGTAGGCGCCTTCATCCCCGGTATTGTTCTGGTTTTCCTATACATGCTTTACATCCTGATATATGCGTTGCTAAAACCGGGGACTGCACCTCCTGTCCCTTATGAAGGAAAAATCGGTATAAAATTCATTTGGAAAGTAATTATGGCACTTGTACCTCCATTGGCATTAATTTTTACCGTTTTGGGGTCAATAATAATGGGGATTGCTACCGTTAATCAGGCAGGAGCCATAGGTGCTATTGGAGCTATGATCATGGGTGGATACAGGCTTACAGAAGGACAAAAAAATTCCTTCTATCCAGCTATACTGGCGGTTATTTCAACTATTGTGATTTTTATCACTCTCAATTATTACCAGTTGAATGTTAAAAACATCAGAAATACAGAAGAAGGGATTGCAATGATAATAGCCACCTTTGGTGTGCTTGGTCTTTTGATTGCGGTTTTTTGGAGTGGATGGAGGACTTACCGAATAGAAGATACTCTTAAAGGAGTTATGCTTGAAACTGCTAAAACAACTTCAATGGTATTTATTATTCTTCTTGGTGCAACTATGCTAACTTCAGCCTTCAGGGGATTTGGGGGAGAGGAATTGGTTAAAGAATTCCTGACTGGAATTCCTGGAGGATTCTGGGCGCAATTCATGGTTGTGATGGCCGTAATATTTTTGCTGGGGTTTTTTCTTGATTTTATTGAAATTGCAGTAGTTGTTGTTCCACTGGTAGCTCCAATATTACTTGCAGATCCATCTGCCAACATTACTGCTGTCTGGCTTGGTGTAATGATTGGAATAAACCTGCAGACTTCTTTTCTCACTCCGCCATTCGGCTTTGCCTTGTTTTACTTAAGGGGGGTGGCACCACCTCATGTGAAGACTCTCCACATTTATCGTGGTGTTGTTGCCTTTATAATTTTGCAACTTGCTGGTCTTGCAATCGCGGGATATTTTCCACCATTGGTCAATTATCTGCCTAACCGGGCCTACCTGACTTCAGATAATGCCCCGCCGCCAATTAATCCCAAGCTTCAAAAATGCATTGAGGAGTTTAATTTTCAGTACTATGAAGAACATGAGACATCTATCCGTACAGGTGTAAAAGTAATCAGTAGGGTTAATATTGACTATTTGCCTGAAAAATACATTAAAGGCCTAAAGTCTTCACAGCAGCAGGTTCTGGCTACTTTTGAGCTTGTTGATAAAGTACATCAGAATGAAATGCAATTTAATCAGTTCACTGAGCAGTATTATGATCTACATCATAAAGTTAGGAAGATAGAGTCTGAGATAAGAAAAATAGAGGATGACATAAATTATTTGAAGAAATCTAAAATCCTGTTGGAACGAAGTGGAGCAGATGTTGATTCTCAGGAAATTAACAGGATAAATGAAAGCATTGAAACCTTTACTGAGATTAAAAATCAGTTGATTGAAGACATTCCTGCTGAATGGAAGTCTGAGAGGGAAAAATTTGAAAATATGAACAAAGCAACACGGTCAACCCGCCAAAAATACCGCAGAAATTCTGACAGTGCGTACGAACCTTTGATCCAATTAAGTAATGTTCTGGATCAAACCACGATGCTTTTGGAGATGGAGAATCAACTAAAATCAGTCAAGTCAATTGTTGATGAAAATGAGCCTAAAACTGCTATGAAAATGATCAAGGAAATTGAAAAAAGCCTTGGTGCAATAGCGGGTTCAAGTCCAATAAAATCAAAAATATCCAAGGTCCGTCGTGCATTGAAAGGGAAGAAACCAAATCCCGAAAAAGCCCTGAAGCAATGGGAGCAGGGTATGTCTGTATATTATCAGGAAATTGAATGGAGGAAACGTGCTTCCCAGGAACTGGCTCAGCCATTAGCAGACTACAAATTGCTTTTACGGGATTCAATAGGACTGAGACTGCAGAAAAAGCTCAACAGGGAACAAGCCCTGGCAGTTTCCGCATGCAAGTCTTCTCATGAAGATATTTCCTTATTCTTCTGATTTACCATTGTAGTGGTTTTTTCAGGATATTTACATGCCAGGAAACCCCGAATCTCTCCAGAACATTACCATGGCAGGTGGTGGAGTATATTCTCTTGCAACAAGAGGAGCAGAAGATGTAA
>CAJXDX010000133.1 GCA_913052275.1 uncultured Pseudomonadota bacterium
TGCTACTGCCGCTGCAGAACTTGAAGAATTCAAGTAAGAGTAAATGAAGGCGGGAAAAGACTCCCCGCCTTCCCCCCCCCTCTTTATAAAAAATCTTTATATTAGGAATATTTGATGGCAACAGTATCTCTAAAATCTATCAATAAATGGTTCGGCAGTTCACAGGTTCTGAATGACATTAGTCTCGAAATAAAAGACAAGGAATTCGTAGTTTTCGTCGGTCCATCTGGATGCGGTAAAACAACGCTGCTACGTATTATTGCTGGACTTGAAGAGGCAACCAGTGGAGATATAGAGATTGATGGAGAAGAAGTTTCATCAGCTCACCCGATTGAACGAGGAATCTCAATGGTCTTTCAATCTTATGCGCTTTATCCACATTTGAATGTTTTTGAAAATATTGCCTTCCCTCTTCGTGTGGCAAAAATGCCCAAAGAGGAGTTGGAAAAACAGGTAATGCGCGCTGCGGAAACTCTGCGTTTAACCGATCGGCTTCAACACAAACCTGGGCAGCTGTCGGGAGGTCAGCGTCAGCGCGTTGCAATTGGACGCTCAATTGTCAGACACCCAAAAGTATTTCTTTTTGATGAACCTCTATCAAATCTTGATGCCGCTTTACGAGGTGAAATGCGAGTAGAACTTGCAAAGCTGCATAAGAGTCTTGACGCAACAATGATTTATGTTACACACGATCAGGTGGAGGCAATGACAATGGCAGACCGGATTATGGTACTTTCTGAAGGTAAACTGGAGCAGTTTGGAACACCAATGGACTTGTATCATCGTCCAAAATCAAAGTTTGTGGCTGGATTTATTGGTCATCCGAAAATGAATTTTATTTCTACTACATGCCTTTCAACTGATTCATTTGGATTAACAGTAGAACTTCCTGTAATAGGTAAACAGTTATTGCCTGTAGAATCTCCAAATGCTAACCGAGATGAAGAAATTGAATTAGGGGTTAGACCTGAAGATTTTATACTTTCTGAAACCGGTAAAGGTTTGCCATTTAAAGTAGAAGTTCTTGAGCGCCTTGGTGGGAGCACACTGGTATATGGAACTCTCGATAAATATCCTAATTTTTGTGCCATGCTTCAAGGTGACGCTGATGTTCATGAAGGGGAACTTGTCAACTTAGATGTAAACCCAGCAAATTTTCATGTATTTGATTCCAAAGGGATTGCAATGATGAGACGTGAAGTACCAGAAATCTTGGAATAAAAAAAATATAATTAATTGTTTTGATATTAAATTATTTTTTAGATTCATAGTATTTTGATAATGAAAATCAGCGCAAGTTATTGGATCTTTGATGGCGGGCTAGATGGAACATTGCAGATCAGCAGCGCCATGGAACAGGCACGTGGATTGGGATTTGACGGGATAGAGCTTGGGATCGCCAGCAAGGGAGTCCTGACCCATCAAACCACTAAAGAAGAGTGTGAAGAGATTGTCAGAGAAGCTGAAAAGCAAGGACTGGAAATTTCAGGAGTAGCCAGCGGTGAAAGCTGGACAAGTTCTCCAACATCCAGTGACGATAAGGTCAGGGAAACAATACTTGACTTCACACAGAAAGCGTTACAGGTAACTCAGTGGCTTGGTACTGACGCGTATTTGTATGTTCCAGGCGCAGTGGAAGTTTTCTTTTTGCCTGAAGCTGAAGTCATTCCTTATGATGTTTGTTTTAAAAGGGCAAGCGAAGCAATCACCAAGCTTGTACCTGTTGCAGAAAAACTTGGAGTGGCGATTGCTGTAGAAAATGTTTGGAATAAATTTTTACTGAGTCCATTGGAAATGCGTGAGTTTATAGATAATTTTAATACCAGTCAGGTGGGTGTTTATTTTGACGTGGGGAATGTTTTGCTGACAGGATATCCAGATCAGTGGATTCGCATTTTGGGCTCACGTATAAAACGTGTTCATATCAAGGATTTTAAACGTTCGGTCGGCACCGCGGACGGTTTTGTTGATCTGCTGGATGGGGATGTTGACTTTGAAGCCGTGAAACAAGCCCTTTCAGAAATTAATTATAACGGTTACGTGACAGCTGAAATGATTCCATTTTCACCAGGTCGTCCTGAAAAAACGGCTGCTGCCATGAAAGAAATATTTAAATAAGGTACTTGCTGATATGCTGAAGGTTGGAATAGTCGGTTTAGGATTTATGGGTAAGATGCACTATTGCTGCTACAATGCCATGGACAATGTACAAATAACCGCGGTTTGTGATGCAGATGCTGAGCAATTGAAAAATACTTCCGGAGTCTCCGGCAATATTTCGGGGGCAGAAAAGGAACTGGATTTTAGTGACAAACAGCTTTTTTCAGACTTAACCCGTATGCTTGCAGAAGCAGATATGGATGCTGTTTCCATTGCATCCCCAACTTTCTTGCACGCAAGTCAAACTATTGAGGCGCTAAACTCAGGAAAGAATGTCTTATGTGAAAAGCCAATGGCTTTGAATTCTTCAGATTGCTTCCAGATGGTTGAAACTGCGGAGAGAAGTGGAAAATGTCTGCAAATTGGACATTGCATTCGATTCTGGCCTGAATATGTGCAGGCCAAACAAATTATTGATTCTGAGCAATACGGAAAAGTTCTGGCAGCCTCATTCCAGCGTCTGAGTCTTACTCCGACTTGGAGCTGGGACAATTGTTTTCTTGATGGAAATCGCAGCGGTGGGGCGATGCTGGATTTGCATATTCATGACACCGATTTTGTGCAGCATGTTTTCGGCATCCCAGATGAAGTTTTCAGCAGAGGTGTAATTGGACCAAGCGGAGATTATGACCATACTGTAACTCAATATTTATATAATGATCAAAAAGTAGTTACAGCAGAAGGTGGATGGATTATGGCACCGGAGTTTGGTTTTGAAATGAGTTTCAAGATCATGCTGGAAGACGCGACATTGCTATACAGTTCTGCCCAACAGCCTACGCTCAAAATATGCCCCAAAGAAGGTGAAATGATAATTCCTGAAGTTGAAGATGGTGACGGTTATTCATTTGAGATTCAGCATTTTGTTGATTTAATCTCAGGTAAATCTCTACAGTCTGTTATAACTCCGGAACAATCAGCAGAGTCTGTAAAAATTATTGAAGCAGAAAAAGAATCTGTCCGGCAAAGAACCAAAATCCAGCTTAAATGAAAAAGAAATAGATTCATGCTTTCCTGCCATATCTGGCCGATAGGTATTTGTTCCTGGTCACTGAAAAACGAGACACCGGATTTAGAACAGGTGATGAATGAATCCGGAATTACTCATCTGCACCTTTCTCTTGATCCTGAGTTGAGTTCCGAAAATTCTGAATATTTAAAAACCATTCAGAAACATCAATGGCAGCCAACCGCAGCAATGATTGGCTTTGACCAGGAGGATTATTCCACCCTGGAATCAATCCGGGAAACGGGTGGAATTGTTCCGGACCAGTATTGGGAGAAAAACAGGGAAAAAGTTCTGCAGGCCATTGAATTAACCTCTAATCTTGGCATAGAACTGCTGTCTTTCCATTTCGGTTTTATTGATGATTCTCAGCATGCATTGCGGGAAAGAGTACTCTATCTGGCAGATGCCGCTCAGCGTAAAAATGTACTGCTCCTTATGGAAACAGGGCAGGAAACAGCACAGTCATTACGTGATTTTTTGGAAGAACTCTCACACCCTGCACTGGGCGTAAATTTTGATCCGGCCAATATGGTTCTTTATGGGAAGGGGAATCCGGTTTCCGCCCTGGAAACTCTCAAACCATGGGTCAAACATGTGCATATAAAGGACGCAAGAAAAAGTTCTGTTCCCGATCAATGGGGTGAGGAAGTCCCTTGGGGAGAAGGTGATTTTATCAACGAAGAATTCCTCAAAACCTTAAACAGTATTGACTACAAAGGAGCCTTGGCAATTGAACGAGAAGCAGGTACTCAGCGCTCAGCCGATATTCAGCATGCTGCCAGACTTCTCAGTCATTTTACAGCTTGAATAAAATATATGCTTTGCATGGGGATTGACGCAGGTGGTTCCACCTTACGGGTGGGAGTATTTTCTGAAAACCTTGAATGCCTGCACCAGGAAGAATTTCAGGAAACAGCAAATCCCAGCATTATCGGTTTTGAGAAAGTTGGACGTCTATTGCGCTCTTCAGTACTTGAAACACTTCAGAAAGCTTCATTGGAACCAGCTGAAGTTCATTGTATTGGAGCTGGAATGGCCGGGGCTGCCCAGGCTGCAGAATGGCTGAAAAAGGAATTTGCTTCTCTTTTTCCTCAATCAAGAATAACAGTTGCTCCGGATTATGAGATTGCCCTCATTGGCGCCCACGGCAAACGCTATGGGATACTCATACTTTCAGGGACAGGCAGCTCTGCCTGCGGCATTAATGGATCAGGTGAGTCCGCCCATTCAGGAGGGTGGGGTTATCTTATTGGTGACGAAGGAGGAGGCTACTGGCTGGGCCTGCAAACCTTAAAATCTGCTGCCAACGCAGCAGATGGTTTTGAGGAAAAAACGGAACTTTATCAAAAAATCTTTGAACATTTAAATATTTTCCACCCTGATGATCTGATTAGCTGGACCTATAATCCCGAGACTACAAACCGTAAAATAGCACAAATTTCAGAGCTTGTTTTAGCGGTTGCATCAAGTGGAGATCCGGTTGCTTCAAAAATTGTCGAAAGCGGAGCTCAGCATCTTTTTCAACTTTATCTGAACCTGGTTGATCGACTAAATTTCATTGATCCTCCAGTGATGTTCGCAGGCGGATTGCTGAATTCAGAAACGCTGCTTCAACAATTGCTTATGAAAAAAATTGGTCTCAAGGATGCACCTTGTCCAAAATATTCGCCTGTTGCCGGAGCCGCGCTAATGGCTCAAATGTCATAATTAATCTGCTATAAAATGAAATTAAATAAAAAATTATTGCTGCTCCCCTGTTTATTATTTTTAGTGTTATTTTTTACGGCATTCAATTCTCCAGCCGGGGAACATGTAAAAACGGCTTTTTTTGCTGGCGGATGTTTCTGGTGCATGGAGGCCGACTTTGAAAAGATTCCAGGAATTATAGAGGTGG
>CAJXDX010000134.1 GCA_913052275.1 uncultured Pseudomonadota bacterium
TGGTGTTTCCTGGAGAAGATGATTTTGGCATCACACCTCTTGAAGCGCAGGCATGCAATACTCCTGTTATAGCCTATGCTTCCGGCGGAGCATTGGAAACGGTCACTGATCAAACAGGCATATTTTTCAGTGAGCAGAAAGAGGAAGCACTTTGCGAGGCTGTGCAGGAAATGGAACGAAGCTGGAAAAATTTTTCTCCGGAAACATTCAGCAATCAGACAAAACTTTTCCGACGAGAAAATTACAAGGAACAAATGGCTGCTGCAATTCAAAATGGATTCAAGGAGTGGCAGAGATGAACAAAAAGAAAATTCTAAACTACAGTTGCAGCTTCACCGTCTCTTTGATCATACTGATACAATATGGTCCCTACATTAACCAAACCGCACTGGCATTTTTTGAGGATCAGGCAAAATACAAATTTGTGCACCATTGGTATCCAATGCTGAGTGATTCTTCTCCGGAGAAAAGATTTCAGGCTGCAAGGGCCTTTTTGACATATCCGGAATGGAGTTTGCCCTTGCTCCGCAATGCCATAATGAATCCGGATTCTGAAAATGTGTCCTGGCAAATTGCAATGTTAATTGGAATGCTGGGAGACTCAACTGATGTGCCGCCTTTGCTTAAGATCTGGCGAGAATTGAAAATGGATGAAAACTCACCAATCTGGCTGGGAGCAATGCGGCGTTTATACTGGAAAAGTCGAGGTCCTGACCCGAGAGCTCCAATACTGAAAAGTCTTACGGTTAATTATGCTGAAAATTCAGTTGAGGCTGAAATAGACGAAAAAGCAGTTAATTTATTGTTCCAGATTGAAAATCCTGCAACCACACCCCGTTTTATTCGAGTGTCAGCTAATTATTGGCTAACTATAACCGATGAAAATATTCCATCAAAATACTTCTGGATTCCTGCCGGTGGACGTATAGAGTCCAGCATAAAGGCTAACATTTATCCTGCTTCTCATGCAGATAAAATTCGCCTGGATTTCCGGATTTGGGAAGTTGGTGTCCCAGAACCTTTTCTTCACCGCACTGGTGAGATCCCTTTCCCTGTTAAATAAACCTCCATATTTAATATTTCTTTTGATCTGCACAGAGAAAAATCTTTTTTTATTTTTTTGAAATTTTTTCTTGATATAGTACTAAATTGGTGCTATATATGTATACACATTAAAAAAATGAAAAATGCTGAAATTATCAAAAAAGACAGATTACGCAATAATCTTACTTACCCATCTGGGTGAGGTTAATGCTCCTGTAAGTGCCCAGAAAGTAGCCGAACACTATCAATTGCCTTACCCTATGGTGGCAAATATACTTAAACAGCTGGTTTCTTCCGGATTGATTAAGTCGACTCGAGGACAGCGTGGTGGTTACGTGCTGGCAAGACCTGAAGAAAATATTAATTTGTCTGAGATAATTCAAGTCACTGATAATCCTTTTACTTTAGTTGAATGCGTTCATGATGAGGATTTGTGCAAAGTGCACCAGTGTTGTCCTACCAAGCGTCCATTGATTGCTTTACATAATAAAATTCAGCAGTTTATAGAAGAAACTACTTTAGCCGCAATCATAAAAGACGCACAAATAATTAACCCAAATTTTGAGGATTCTGCATATGAAATTGCCCATTTATCTTGATTATAATGCAACTACCCCTGTTGATCCGAAAGTAGTGGAGGCGATGATGCCTTATTTTACGGAATCATTCGGCAATGCGGCCAGCCGCAATCATTCATTTGGCTGGCAAGTCGAAAAAGTGGTTGATGACGCACGTGAATTAATTGGAAACTTAATTGGTGCAGGAGGTAAAGAAATCGTTTTTACCAGCGGAGCTACAGAATCGGACAATCTGGCGATTTTGGGAGTTGCAGAATTTTACAAAAAAAAGGGAACACATATTATATCCAGCCCAATTGAACACAAGGCCGTAATTGATCCTTGTAACGCCTTAGAGCAGAAAGGATACGAAATTACATTTCTTGACGTGGATAAACATGGTTGCATTGACCTGAAACAACTGGAAGACTCGATCCGTGAAGATACAATTTTAGTTTCTTTGATGGCAGGAAACAACGAAATCGGCACTCTCAATCCTATCAGGGAAATAGGCCAGATAACCCGAAACAAAGGTGTGCTTTTCCACACTGATGCAACACAAGGTGTGGGGAAAATACCGATTGATGTGGAGGAAATGAACATTGATCTTCTTTCCATGACTGCACATAAGTTTTATGGTCCAAAAGGCATAGGCGCTTTGTACGTGCGACGAAAAAAGCCCCGTGTTCGCTTGTCACCAATAATGTTTGGCGGAGGTCATGAACGAGGGATGCGTTCCGGTACTCTGAATGTCCCGGGGATTGTGGGATTTGCCAAAGCTCTGGAGCTCTCAGTTGAGGAAATGGCTTCTGAAGCAGAACGCTTAACCGGATTGCGCCAAAGGCTTTTAGACCGTTTAAACTCAGAACTTGATTATATTTTTCTGAATGGTCATCCAACTGACAGACTGCCCAATAACCTTAATGTGAGTTTTGGTTACGTGGAAGGTGAAAGTTTGATGATGGGAGTAAATGAGCTTGCTGTTTCTTCAGGTTCAGCTTGCACTTCTGCCAGCTTGGAGCCGTCTTATGTTCTGCGTGCCCTGGGAGTTGGTGACGATCTGGCACATTCATCAATCCGCTTCGGAATGGGAAGATTCACCACTGTTGAAGAGATAGATTATGTAGCAGAGAAAATGATAGCTGCTGTGAAAAGGCTCCGTGAAATGTCTCCACTTTATGAAATGGTCAAAGACGGAGTGGATTTGTCAACTGTACAATGGACATCCCATTAAACAAAAAATTAACTTATGTGAAAAAAGGATCTCATGGCTTATAGCGAAAAAGTTATTGATCATTACAACGACCCAAAAAATGTAGGAAGTTTGGATAAAAATGATGAAAATACAGGGACTGGATTGGTAGGTGCGCCGGAATGCGGTGATGTGATGAAACTCCAAATCCAGGTGAATCCGGATACCAATGAAATAGTTGATGCTAAATTCAAGACATTTGGTTGTGGATCTGCCATTGCGAGTTCCAGCCTTGCAACAGAATGGGTCAAAGGTAAAAGTATTGATGAAGCAATGTCTATCAAGAACACGGAAATTGTAGAAGAACTGTCGTTGCCTCCCGTAAAAATTCACTGCTCTGTATTGGCGGAAGACGCCATCAAAGCCGCAATTTCTGATTACAGGAAAAGAAGCGAAGGTTAAGTTATAGCGTTTTATAAAGCTATGGCTTCTGAGCATACATCCTGTCAATCGTGTGGTGATTCTTTGATATCACCACTATTTTGCTTTTCCTGTAATTCCCTTCAGACTGTTTCTGATGATATAGATCATTTCAAAGTTATGGGATTGCCCCATTGTTTTGAAATTGACTCAGCGGAACTGGAAAATCTTTATCAGCGCCTAACGTTGGAAATGCATCCGGATTTTTTCGTGGAGGCCCCAGAGAAGCAAAAGCACCTAAGTGAAAAATCTTCAGTGATGCTTAATGCTGCATACAGCACTTTGCGTGAACCATCATCGCGCGCCAAATATTTACTGCCTCTGCTTGACAGGGAAAAGAGCCTGGAAACAGACGCGTTGCCTGAAAGGTTTTTACAGGAAATGTTTACTTTTCAGGAATCACTGGATGAAATGCTTGAATCTGGTGATCAATCAGCCCTGTGCAAAATGAATGAGGATTTACAGAACAGGCACACTTTCATAGAATCGAATTATGCTGACTTGTTCAAAAAATTTGAAACCTCACCGGAGAATCATGAAATCCTCCAGCAGCTGCAGACACAATTAAATGCGGAACGGTATTTAAGACGTTTGTTAGATCGCATAAATTCCGAATAAGCCTCTAAATTCATCTAAGTTAAAATCCATAATTAATAATATGTCAGTGAAATGTTTAAAAATTTTTCAGTGCTTTGTGTTTTGAAAATCTCATGCAAACTTTCCAAGCGAACCCAAATATAAAATGGAACGTATAATCGGCATTGATTTAGGCACAACAAACAGTTTGGCAGCCACTGTTTTTGATGACGGTCCGGAAGTCATTGAAGCTTCAGGAGAGAGTTCCATAACTCCTTCGGTGCTATCCTGGACCGATTCAGGTTGGCTAGTTGGAGAAAAAGCACAGGAATCCAGCATCTCTAATCCTGAAAATACGATTTTCTCAATTAAGAGGCTGATGGGTCGCAGCCTGAAGGATTTGGGGAATTCTATAAACGAGCTGCCTTATCAAATTGTTGAAGCTCAGAGGCAGCTGATTAAAGTCAAAATTGGAGAAAAGGAATACACCCCCCAGGAATTATCTGCTGAAATACTGAAAAAAGTGAAAATGAATGCTGAATCAGTTTTGGGTGAACCAGTCAAAAAAGCAGTCATAACCGTGCCTGCTTATTTTGATGACGCACAACGACAGGCCACCCGTGATGCTGCAAGATTTGCCGGACTGGAAGTGGCACGCATCATTAATGAGCCTACAGCAGCAGCTATTGCTTACGGTCTTGATGAGAAAAAAGAAGGACATATTGCAGTTTATGATTTAGGCGGTGGAACTTTTGATATTTCCATTCTCAAGCTATCAGGAAAAATATTTAAGGTGATTGCCACTCATGGCAACACACAGCTTGGAGGAGATGATTTTGACAAGGCAGTAGCAGATGATATAAAGAAAAAAATTCAAAAAATACATCCGGACGTACAATTTGACGATCCGGAATCAAAACTGCTGCTGAAAAAAACTGCTGAGTCCATCAAAAAAGAACTTAGTTTTTCTACTGAAACATCTTACTCCATGGAATTACCCAAAACAGGATTAACTTTTGATGGAATATTTAAAATTGAAGAGTTTGAAACTTTGATCGATCCAATGATTGAGCAGACTCTGGAAAGTTGTAATCACGTTTTGCGTGAAGCAAATCTTACTGTTGAACAAATTGACGAAGTTGTACTTGTTGGAGGGTCA
>CAJXDX010000135.1 GCA_913052275.1 uncultured Pseudomonadota bacterium
ATCAGCATTCTTCTGATTTCATTGGTGCCTGCACCTATATCGTAAAGTTTAGCGTCACGAAGAAGTCTGCCTGCCGGATAATCATTAATATAACCGTTTCCACCCAAGGCCTGAATTGCCTCCAGGGAAACCTTAACTGCATTTTCTGAAGCAAATAATAAGCAGGAAGACGTGTCAATGCGTGAAACCTGGCCCTTGGCGCAGTTTTGCGCAACTCGATAGCAATAGGCCCTGGAAGACTGCAGTGCGGTGTACATGTCTGCAATTTTCCCCTGCATCAGCTCAAACGTTCCAATTGGTCTGTCAAACTGTTTTCGTTCATGCAAATAAGGCAGAACCAAATCCATCGCGGCCTGCATGATTCCGATTGGTCCTCCGGAAAGCACAACTCTCTCGAAATTAAGCCCGCTCATAAGCACCTTTACACCATGGTTAACTTCGAGGATTACATTTTCCTGTGGAATTTCACAATCTTCAAAAACAAGCTCGCATGTGTTGGAACCTCGCATTCCAAGCTTGTCCAGTTTCTTTGAAGTTGAAAATCCTTTCATTGATTTTTCAATGATAAATGCAGTCATTGCTTTTGATCCTTGATCTTTGGGAGCCGTGCGCATATAGACTATCAGAACATCTGCATCAGGACCGTTTGTAATCCACATTTTTGTGCCATTTCCAACCCAAAAGTCCCCTCGCCTTTCAGCATGACATGCCATTGATCCAACCACATCAGACCCTGCTTCCGCTTCGGACATTGCCAATGCTCCCACATTTTCACCACTGCAGAGCTTGGGAAGAAATCTCTCCCTCTGCTGATCATTACCATTAAGCAGGAGCTGATTTACGCATAAGTTTGAATGAGCCCCATACGACAAACCTACTGAAGCAGATGCTCTTGAAATTTCTTCAACTGCAATTAAATTTGCTAAATAAGACATTCCTGAGCCTCCAAAATTTTCTGGAACAGTGATCCCAAGAAGACCTAATTTGCCCAGTTCAGTCCATAAATGCTGTGGGAATTCATTGTTTCGATCAATTTCATCTGCAATGGGAGCAATATTCTTTTCTGCAAACTGACGTACGGTTTCACGCAGCAAATCTATTTCTTCATTGATTTGAATGTCCCAGTTCATGATCATTTACCGCTAGGTTTAGTCTGTAATTTCCTGAAAAAGCAGCTCTGTGCACCAGTATGGCATGCAGGTCCGGTTTGACTGACTTTGTACAGCAGAGTATCTTCATCGCAATCCACCAGAACCTCAGTGATTTCCTGAACATGTCCGGAACTTTCCCCTTTTTTCCAGAGAGTATTCCTTGACCGTGACCAGTAATGAGCGTAACCGGTTTCCTGTGTTTTCCTGACTGCTTCAAGATTTGCGTAAGCCAGCATCAAAACTCTGCCTGATCCCTGGTCCTGGGCAATAACAGGAAGCAGTCCGGAAAATTTTTCAAAATCTAAATCTGAAACTGAAAGACTGTCATTTTGTTCCTCAGATTTTTCAAACATTGTGTTTGGCATATGACCTCCTCAAAATTCAGTACGCATGGTCGGAAAGAAAATAACGTCACGAATGGTAGATTGTCCGGTAAGCAGCATCACTAAACGATCGATTCCAAATCCAACTCCTCCCATAGGGGGCATTCCATACTCCATTGCACGTAGAAAATCTTCATCCAGTGGATGAGTATCTTTTTCTCCTCCTCTTCCGCGTTCCACCTGCTCTTCCATTAATCTGCGCTGAATAACCGGATCATTCAGTTCCGAATATGCGTTGGCTATTTCCCAGCCGTTGATGAAGGCTTCAAACCTTTCAATTAACTCCGGATTCTGACGGTTTTGCTTACATAGCGGACTTGTTTCCCTGGGATGGTCGGTTATAAAAGTTGGCTGAACTAGCTGATCTTCACAGGTTTTTTCAAACACAAGCTGAGTTGCCAATCCACGATTGTAATCTCCTTCAAGTTCCCAGCCGTTCTGATCAAGCAAAAGCTGCACGTCAGAATCGCTCATTGAATGAAAGGGAATTGAGCCTATTTTGTTAATGGCTTCCAGCATGGTTAAACGAGGCCACGGAGCTTTCATGTCTATAGTCTTACCTTCATATTCAAATTGTGTTTTTCCATTCACTGCCAGCGCACAGCGTTCACATATTTTTTCTGTATGATGCATTATCTGGGTGTAATCAACATATGCCTGATAAAATTCCAGCGCTGAAAATTCAGGATTGTGTGTACGGTCAATCCCTTCATTCCTGAAATCCTTAACAAATTCAAATACACCATCAAACCCTCCCGCAATCAGGCGCTTTAGGTAAAGTTCATTTGAAATACGCAGAAAAAACTGCTGATCAAGCGCCTTGTGATGTGTAACAAAAGGGGTGGCATTTGCCCCTCCATAAACTGATTGAAGGGTTGGAGTCTCTACTTCTAAAAAACCCTCTTCCAGCAAATAGTTTCGAATAGTCTGAAAAATAAGAGCACGCTTGCGGAAAACTTCTGCAACATGGGGATTTAAAATCAAGTCTACATAGCGCTGACGATAGCGAAATTCTTTGTCTGTTACTTCGTCGTAAACAATCCGTTGACCATCCTTTTCCTGAACTTTTGGTATTGGCAAGGGCCGAATAGATTTAGCCAGTAATTCGACTTTGCTTGCTCGTAATGTAAGTTCTCCTGTTTTGGTCCGCATTAATGAGCCGGATACACCTATATGGTCGCCTATATCAAACAGCCTAAACATTTCGAACACAGATTCACCGACAACGTCAAGCCTTACATATACCTGCAGGCGCTTGTGTTGAGCCTGAATGTTGCAGAAACTGGTTTTGCCTTTGCCTCTGACTGCCAGCATGCGTCCAGCAATTGTTATATTTTGCTGATTTTCAAGCAGTTCATCTGCCTGATCCATTACCTCTAAAAGTGTGTGGCTTTGCTCAAAAGAGTATGGATAAGGCTCTGTTCCCAGTTCACGAATTTTTTCAAGCTTCCCCAGCCTGATCTGTAGTTGATCTACTTTTTCATCCATTGATTTTTATCATTAAAACTAAGATTTATTTAATATTATCAGTATATTATATTAGATAAAAAGATTAACTGTATAAAACTTTTGCGGTAAGAAATATCAGAAAAATTTTAATAATTAGCACTACTCTGTATCGAGTGCTATTTTTTTCTTGCAATGAACAAATTTTTGCTATAACATAAATTGTTTAATTCAATTCGTGAAAAATAATTCAGAATTACTGATTCACTTAAACAGCTCAGCATACGCTCATTGTTGCTGAAGCTCAATTTAATAAATAAATTATTCCTAAAAGGAGAAATATGATTCGTCCCTTACAGGACCGCGTGCTGGTTAAGCGCGTCGAAGCTGAAGAAACAACAGCTACCGGAATAATTATTCCGGATACCGCCAAAGAAAAGCCTCAAGAAGGTGAAGTGGTCGCAGTCGGCCCTGGCAAGCGTCTCGATAATGGTTCCGTTCAAGAAATGGGATTGAAAAAAGGCGACAAAATTTTGTTCAGCAAATATGGAGGAACAGATGTTAAAGTCGATGGCGAGGATTACTTGATCATGCGTGAAGACGACATCCTCGGGGTATTGGCTTAAGTACAAAAACAGAAATCATTAACATTACAATTAGAGAAAAGGTATGGCAAAGCAAGTAATTTTTGCGGCAGAAAACCGAGAGAAACTGCTTAAAGGGGTGAATTCCCTTTCAAATGCGGTCAAGGTAACTCTGGGACCAAAAGGGAGGAATGTTCTCTTAGACAAGTCTTTTGGTGCTCCTCTTGTTACCAAAGACGGTGTGACGGTTGCAAAAGAAATTGAATTGGAAGACAAACTGGAAAATATGGGCGCTCAGATGGTTAAGGAAGTAGCGTCCAAAACTTCTGATGTGGCAGGTGATGGTACAACCACCGCTACAGTATTGGCACAAGCGATTGTTACCGAAGGTCATCGGAACCTTGCTGCCGGAGCAAATCCCATGGACCTCAAGCGGGGTATTGAACAGGCGGTAAAAGCTGTAACAAAGCAACTGCACAATATCTCCAAGTCAGTAACTGGTTCCAAAGAAATTGCTCAAGTGGGCACTATTTCAGCAAATAATGATTCCACAATCGGTGACATTATTTCAGAATCAATGGAAAAAGTCGGTAAAGACGGTGTTATTACCATTGAGGAGGCAAAAAGTGCTGAAACAAGTCTGGAAGTAGTTGAAGGAATGCAATTTGATAGAGGTTATCTCTCTCCGTATTTCGTCACTGATGCAGACAGGATGGAAGTTACTCTTGAAGATCCTTACATCATTCTGGTGGAAAAAAAGGTCAGCAACATGAAGGATATACTGCCTGCAATTGAGCAAATCGCAAAAACAGGCAATCCATTCCTGCTAATTGCAGAAGATATTGAAGGTGAAGCACTGGCAACACTTGTTGTGAATAAAATACGCGGAACACTGAAATGTGCTGCTGTTAAGGCTCCTGGTTTCGGTGATCGTCGTAAAGCAATGCTGGAAGACCTGGCTATCCTGACTGGAGGTGTAGTGGTTTCTGAAGATATGGGAATGAAACTCGAAGACCTGACACTTGCCAAGCTTGGACAAGCAAAGTCTGTAGTAATTGACAAAGATAACACCACTGTAATTGACGGTTCAGGCGAAAGTGAAAGTATAAAGTCACGCATAGGTCAAATCCGCTCCCAGATTGAAGACACAACATCTGATTATGATCGTGAAAAACTTCAGGAACGTTTAGCGAAATTGGCCGGTGGTGTCGCAGTAATCAATGTTGGTGCTGCAACCGAAGTCGAAATGAAGGAAAAGAAAGCACGAGTGGAGGATGCTTTACACGCTACTAGAGCCGCAGTTGAGGAAGGTATTGTTCCAGGTGGCGGTGTAGCTTTGCTTCGTACAGTAGACAGTGTTACTAAGACTGTTAAGGAAATTAAGCAGACTGACCAGAAAGTTGGTGCAGAAATTGTTCT
>CAJXDX010000136.1 GCA_913052275.1 uncultured Pseudomonadota bacterium
TGGGTAGCAGGTCTGGTAGAAGCATTATTGCGAAAACCACAGGTACGTGATTTTGAAAACCTTGCGGATGATATCACCCACCTGAGAGGTTTCTGGCAAAACAACATCACACGTATTCTGCTGGTTGTAATTTTTGCAAATTTAGGCAGTGCAATCGGTACTTTTGCAGGAGGATTTGCAATTGCGACCCTGCTTTAAGAATCAAGATGATAAAAAAAGCAGCTTATAAAAGCTCAGGAAAATACCGGTCGATAAATTCCGGATGGTCTCACCTCAAAGCATAATTCATGATGAATACATTTTAGTTGATCTGACGCAACATGAGTGACATAGATGATTTGAGTCACACTCTGATGCCCTATCTGGTCAATTAGAGTTAACACACGATTTCGATTTGCCCGGTCCAATCCCTGACATGGTTCATCAAGAATAAGCAGTGCCGGAGATTTTACTAATGCTCTTGCTATCAAGACCAACCTTTGCTGTCCGTATGAAAGCCGGGTAAAATCAAATTCGGCAAGATTTTCTATTTCGAGAAACTTCATCCAGTTTAATGCGGTTTCCTTCTGTTTCTCGGAAACCGGCTGATATAAGCCAATCGTATCAAAAAACCCTGAAAGCACCACTTTCAATACCGTAACAGATTCCCGGTATTGAACCTGAAACTCGGAAGAAACATGACCAATTCTCCTTTTTATATCCCAAATGCTTTCACCTGTGCCTCGCAGCTTGCCAAACATGTGTATTTCATTTGAATAAGCCTGGAGATTGTCTGCCGTAATTAAACTTAGCAGCGTAGATTTCCCTGCTCCATTAGGACCCACAATTTTCCAGTTTTCTCCATTCCTTACTGTCCAGTTAAAATTCTTCAATACTACTTTCTTCCCATAGCGGACATTTACTTTACTCATCAGGATTACTGCATCCTGATCTTTCTTAACCTTTTTTTTCAGAGGATTACTTTCCTGCACCTCAGTTGTTAAAAGCAGATTTTTTTCCTTTTTTTCCTCAAAATTTTTGTTTTCGTACAATAACTCCATTCTTTCCGGAGTCAGCACATCTGCCCTCTCACCTTTAGCAAATACTTCTCCGGACTTCAAACAAAGAACATGTGTTATTTCCGGAACTAAATCTTCAACTCTGTTACTTATTAACAAGATTGCTAACCCTTTTCTGATAAGTGAAGAGATTGTCTGCTTAAGCCAGATGACAGAATTAAAATCCAAGCCTTCAAAAGGCTCATCAAGTATCAGCAGTTTTGGATCAGACAAGAGTGCTTTACCGATCAAAGTTTTTCGAGTTTCACCATTTGAGTAGTAACGCATGGGATTTTCCAAAAGGGGCTTAAGCCCAAGCTTTTCAGCAATCTTTAAAGTTGCCTTGGGATTTTTTCCTTCCGGATCCATGTATTCACGTCCGGTCAAAAAATGTTCTTCGTTTCCGCTGTACTCTTCGTAACGGTCTTTTTTTTCTTCACGGGCAACCAGAATCTTTTGCTGCTCAAGAGAAACATGTGCAATTTCACCAAAATTCGAAATTTTTTCATCACGCTTGATTGCACCGCAGTATGGAAGCTGCCCCAAGATTACCTTTGCCAGTGTAGTTTTTCCAGCACCATTAGGCCCCAGAATAGCCCAGCTTTGACCTAATTCTGTTGCCCAGTTAACATTTTTGAGTATCGACTTATCCCAGAGCCGATTCGAAACATTTTTGAGGGTGAGCAAAAGAGAAGTTTAGAATTGTAGTTGAGGATACAAGTGGTAAATTTTATCAGTTCATGAACTGTTTTCGTTTTGCAGTTCCCACATCTGTTGATAATAACCTGGACGCTGTATAAGATCAGTGTGTACGCCTTGATCTACTATATTTCCTTCATCCAGCACCAAAATCCAATCTGCCTTCTCCATCGATGTAACACGATGTGAAACAATCAGAAGACTCCCTGCCAGGGCTGGCATTCCATTTTCTGGTTTAAGAAGCTTGTGAATTTCCTGCAGCAAAAAACGTTCTGTCTCATAATCAACTGCAGAAAGAACATTATCCAGAATCAGCAGGCTGCAGGGTTTCAGCATAGCCCTTGCCAGGCTGATTCTCTGTTTTTGTCCACCTGAGAGCATTATGCCTTTTTCTCCAACCATTGTTTTTTCCTGTTCTGGAAATCGCCCTACTTCCTCTTCCATTGCCGCAGAACGAAGGATGTTGCGGAAATGTTCCGGACTTTCTGATTCATGAATAGCTTCAGAAAATCTGATGTTGTTTTCAACAGTGTCTGAAAACAAAAAGGGTTCCTGAGTTACTGTTCTGATACAGGTTCGAATATCATTATCACTTAATTCAGCAAGGTCTTGTTTGCCTACAAAAATGTAACCCTTTCCCATGTCCAAATAGCGGTTCAAGCCATTGACAAGAGTTGATTTGCCTGAACCGATACGTCCGAGTAGTCCAATCACCTGTCCAGGCTTAATATTAAAACTTACATTTTTAAGAGTATCTTTGTTGCTCAAAGGATAACGGTAACTCAAATTATCAACCGTTAATCTATTTTCTGCAAAAAGTGACTTCAGTCTTGTCTGAGGAAGAGATTTTAAACGACTTCGAGGCAGTTTCTGCTGCAATACAGTCTGAATGCTCGCCAGTCCAACCAGTCCCTGCTGAATCATTGTGGTGACCCAGCCCAACCCCATCAGAGGAAATGTCAAAAGTGCGGAATACGCTATAAAAGCCGTAAGTTGCCCAATAGTAAATTCCGCTTTAATCACCATTAATCCCCCGAACAGCAGAACCAGAAGTTTCAGGAAATGTTCCAGATTACTCAACATTGGCAGCACAAATGAGCGGGTCCAGGCAATTTTCATTGAACGACGGAGCATTTCCTGATTTTCATTTTCAAAACGGCCTTTGCTCCAGTTACGCATAGTCTGGCTTTTGATCAGATCTATTGCCGACAACGATGATACAGTGAAACCTGAAAGACGCTGCAGACTTTCCATGCGTGCCTGCATGTTTCGCACAAGAACACGCATTCCTAAACGCACTGCAGTAAAAACCAGTAAGATCGGAATGATACAATACAGTGTGAGACTTGGAGAAAGCTGCCACATTTTAAATGGAGTCATTGAAAGTGCAGAGGTGATATTAAAAGACTGCATCAATCCAAAACCACAAATCATCCTCACTCCGGTAATGTCATTGTTGATTCTTGAAATGATGTTTCCGGAAGGATTTGCTTCATAATAATCTTTCTGAAGAGCCATCAGTTTGTAAAACATATCATTCTTGATCTGACATTCAATCGCGCGTCCGGGATTAAAAAAAAGGATTCTGGAAAGTGTCCGTACAAAAATCATAACAACAGCCAAACCAAGCATGATAAGCATATATTCCCATAACAAATCCTGTCTGGCTTCCAGATCATTGTTCAACAAATCTATGCTTAAACGAACGTATTCCGGAATACTGACAGCAATCCAATTGGTTGCAAGAATTGCAATGATTCCTAATGAATATGAAAGCCAGTGCTGCTTAATATAGTAGCCCAGCAAAATATATTTGTTAGTTGTTTTAGGCGGCATGTATTGAAATTTCTTATGGTTTCAACGAAAGACCATCAATGGTGTCGCTGATATGGGGACATTCATACTGGTTTTCATATTCCTGTCGAACAAGGTTTTTAATGCGGGAATTTTTGGCGAAAGTTGAGATTCATAACTTGGCAGAAGATGCCTGTTTTCTTTTGCGCTGCATTGCCTGGCGATTCTTGCGAATTTTCTGGTATTTCCAAACTGCTTTGTTATGTTCACTTAATGTCTTCGAAAACTCACTACTGCCATCCCCTCGTGCCACAAAATATAGATATTTTTTTTCTGCCGGATAAAGCACACTATGCAATGAGGCACGTCCTGGATTCGAAATAGGGGTAGGAGGTAATCCATACCGTGTGTATGTGTTGTACGGAGTTGGTGTGCGCAAATGCTCCCTAGTCAGATTGCCGTCGAAATTTTTCATCCCGTAAATAACAGTTGGATCACTATCGAGCCGCATCTTGCGGTTCAAACGATTATGAAAAACCGATGCAATCAATGGCCTGTCAGAATCAGTACCTGTTTCTTTTTCCACAATGGAAGCCAGGGTGAGAACATTATATTCACTCATGCCGATTTCCTTTGCACGTTTTTGAAAATCTGAATTGAAAACCCTGCGATATTGGGCGATCATTGCCGACAATACTTGCCTCTCTGTTTCTGCTCGCGAAAAAAAATAGGTTTCAGGAAACAGAAACCCTTCCAGGGCTGTCAGTTCCGGAATGCCGGTTTTTTTCAATAATTCCGGATCATTTTTCAGTGACATTAAAACTTCTTTATCGGCTATTCCTGCCTGATTAAGACGTTCAGCAATTTGCGCATAGTTTTCTCCTTCCGGAATAGTTACTTTATGCCTGATGCTTTTTCCGGAAACAAGATGCTGAAGCAGGTGATGCGTATTCCAGCTGTGTTTAATTTCAAATTCTCCGGCTTGAACTCTGGTATGTACTTTTAATTGCTTGGCCAAATAACGGTAAAGCCTCGGGTAGGGTTGAAGTCCATTTTCCCTTATGAGTGAGGTCACATAATCGAAAGTAGAACCGCGAGGTATCAGAATGATTGAACTGCTTTCAGGTGAATTGCTTTTAATGGGGCTGTTATAAATATGAAAAACATAACCTGCAAAACCTGAAATGGTTAACGCTCCTAACACTAGTATAACCAGCAACAGGCGTTTCCAATCGTTAAGCATCGAAAACTTCATCGAGTTGGAATGATTAATTTGTTTTTCAAATTCTTGGAAGCTGTCAATTATAGCCAGACTATTGCAAGAACGCAACTTTTGGAGTAACAGTGCACATCTTTCTGCATTGCATTAATTCTTATTCAATACTGATTTTCCCTGCTTAAA